>JAUVAM010000427.1 GCA_030591745.1 Deltaproteobacteria bacterium | reverse complement strand
TCCAATTTTTTCGTCGGGCTGGATCTCAAAAAGGTGGTGTCGGGCTTTTCTTTCCTCGACTAGCCCTGTCCTCGGCATCAACTTGCCCTCGGCATCAGAAGGGAGGCACCCAGCCACCGAAGGCCCGCTCGAGTTCCTGAGCTACGGCCACGCAGACATGGTCCTGCCCCGGACCGCCCACCACCTGCACGCCGAGCGGCAATCCCCGGGCGTCCAGACCCAAGGGCACCTGGGTGACCGGCAGCTCCATGACATTCCAAATGGCCGTGTACACCCAATCGAAGGGCGTCAACAAAGGCGCGTTGTGACGCGGCGCCGTGCGGGTATAGGAGGGGAAAAGCATAATCGTTTGCTCGTCCAACAAGGCGTATAGCTCGGCCTTCAGGGCCCGCCCCTGCTCGATGGCCTTGCGCTTAATCCCGGGGCTGAGATCCGCCAAATTCTCCAAGAGGGCCAGGGCGACGGAGGGAAGCGTATGCTTTGAGCGACCCAGGAGCCAACGACCCAATTCCGGCAAGGCAGGCACCGCCCGGCCTTCGCCCAGCAGGGTTTTGTAGGGTCGAGAATCGGCATCGCTCAACATGGCGGACCAAATATAGAAGGAATCTCGAAGGTCGGGAAAGCGCATGCTTTGCACCTTGCCACCCAGGCCCTCCAGGTGCCTCGCCACCCGCTCTTGCGCGGACAAGAGATCCCCACTGACCTGCTGCCTCCCATTGCCTTGTACGTCTAAGATCTTCAAACGCCCAAGCTCTACTTGTTCGGGATCCCCCAGTGACCAGGCAGAGCAACCCTCGTCCAATCCATCGGGACCGGCCAGCAACTCGATCAAGGGCCAGAGATCCTCCGCCTTGCGGCACAAGGGGCCGGTGGTGAGAAAACGCAAGGCCTGAGCACCTTCAGCGAGGGGAAACTGGCCCGAGTTGGGCACCAAACCCCCGGTGGGCTTGTGGCCGAATATGCCGTTGAAGAAAGCAGGCATACGGATCGACCCCCCAATGTCCGAACCCAAGCCGAAGGCCGCGCCGCCGGCCGCGACCACCGCCGCCTCCCCGCCCGAGCTGCCGCCCACGATGCGGGTCGGATCATAGGGGTTCCCCGTTCGACCGTAGAGCTGGTTGGCCGATTCCATCCACATACACAATTCGCTGGTGTTGGTGACCCCCAGGGGGATGGCACCGGCAGCACGCAGACGCGCCACCACGGTCGCGTCCTCTGTGGCCAGGCGGCCACGACGCGCCACCAGGCCCGCGGTTTGGGGCATGCCGGTCAAGGCAAAGCATTCCTTGATGGAGCAGGGCACGCCTGCCAAAGGCGGCGGTTTCACACGACCACCCTGGACCCGCCTCTCGTCCGCCCGGCGGGCTTCAGCCCTGGCTGCGCTGAAGCGATCCCGCACCATGGCGCGCATGGACGGATTGCTGCGACGAAGCCGCTCCATGTGAGCTTCGACCACTTGCAGACTGCTCCAATCACCCTGTCGCAGCCCCTGGGCCAAGGCCTGGGCTGAAAGCTTGCAGAGGTCATCATTGACAGGATCATCATCGCGCATACGGAAAGACTATTCCCCTCCTCATGCGTTGACAAGCCCGCCCTCATGGGAAAAACTCATGCCTATGCAACTCGACTACAGTCTATTCATGCAATTGGCTTATGCGCTGGGTATCGGCCTGCTGATCGGCCTGGAGCGCTCTCTAACCCAAAGCGAGTACTCGAACGAAGACGACGCCTCCGCCGAGGACCAGGCCAAAGCCGCCATGGGCGAGTTCATGGGGCTGCGCACTTTCGCGGCCTTGAGCCTGGTGGGCTTTGGCGCAGCCATCGCCAGCGAGAAATTCGCCCTGGTCGCACCGGTGGCCTTGGCAGGCGTCGCGCTTTTGGTCATCGCCATGTATCGACGGGCCACCGACTTCGGCACGGGCATCACCACCGAAGTGGCGGCCATCGGCGCGGCTGCCCTTGGCATGCTTTGTCGCTACCATCCTCATGCGGCGGGCGTTATCGCCCTGGTGCTGACGGTAATTCTGGCATCCAAGCGCTTTACCTATTCGACCGTGAGCAAGATGCGCCGGGTCGAACTGACCGACACGCTTAAGTTCCTCGTCGTGATCCTTATCGTCTTGCCTCTTTTACCCAACCGGGCGCTGGATCCTTACGAGGCTTTCAATCCATATAAAGTAGGTCTCTTGGTCGTCTTGATCTCCGGCATCAGTTTTGTGGGCTATTTCCTGACCCGAATCCTGGGCGCGCAAAAAGGCCTGGGCCTCACCGGCATCCTGGGCGGACTGACCTCATCCACGGCGGTCACGGCCGCCATGGCCGCCGAGGCCAAAGAGCATCCCGAACTCAACTCCATTTGCGCCTTTTCCACCCTGGCCGCGAACGCCACCATGTTTGTGCGGGTATTGGTCGTGGTGGCTCTTTTGGACCGGGAACTGGTCATGCGCCTGGTCTGGTCCGTGGGCGGCATGGCGGTCACGGCGGCCATTGTCTCCGGGGTGCTGTGGCTCATCGCGTCCCGCTCAAAGATTCAAGGCGACGGCAGCAGCGTTAAGTTGAAAAACCCCTTTTCGGTGGGTCCGGCCATCAAATTCGCCATTTTCTTTGTCGTCATTCTTTTCGTGGTCAAACTGGCCAAGACCTATTTTGGCGACCAGGGATTGTATGCCGCCGCCGCCTTGAGCGGCTTAGCTGACGTGGACGCCATCACCCTGTCCATTTCCGAACAAGCCAACGCGGGCCAACTGCTTCGGGAAGTGGGCTCGGTCGCCATCACCATCGCCGTGGTCTCGAACAGCGTGGTCAAAACTGGTATTTCATTCTACTCAGGCGGACTGCGCTTCGGTCGCACCGTGGGCATCGGCCTCGGCCTGGCCACGGTCGTCGGCATGACCGCCGCATTCCTGGTGTGATGAAAGTGAAAAAGGCTCTTCATTTATATTCATTGCTGCTGGTCTTGGGAATCACGGCGCTCCTGCTCACTGGATGCGGCGCTCAAGACGATTCGGATGAGCCCTGCGACATCGAGCTGACCTGCACCGAGGCCGACAGTCTTTGCGTTATCCTGAAGCTACCCGCCGACTTCGACGCCGTGCCGGCCAAGCTATACGTGGTGGGCTTTGCCGAATGGCCGCCCACCGGCATGCCCGATGCCTTTTTGTACACAGGCAGCGGAGCGCCGGACTTTGGTGATTGCGGGCAAATCTCCTTGAAACTTGAAAACCTGACCGCCTCGGGTGAACTCCATGTCGCCTTCGAACTGCTCGTTGAAGGCGGCGGCTCCATGACCCCGGTACCGAGTGTAGACTACGTTTATGTGCCGGAAGAAACCCTGAGCTTTGACGGCAGCCCCATTAACCTTGGGGAGGTAATTTTACAGATCTACCAGGAGACATGAGCCTTATCCGGAACCTTGTGCCATACCGTGTCGCTTCGCGACACGGCATAAAATTTCCTACTCTGAGGCGAACTCGCTTCTCGATTGAATCAATTTAGATTGTTGTCCGCACTCGAGGAAATCTAATGATCATCTTCAACACAGCCGCCCTGGTTACCCTTATCATCTCGGCCATCATCGTGGGCCCCATGTACTTCTTCGATTTCATGGAGGGCTCCACCGAGACCTGGATTTTCGGTGTCACAGGCTTCGTCGTCGGGGGCATCGTGGAGATGTCCGGCCTCAAGCCCCGCTTGTTTTTCATTCCGGTTTGGCTCGTCGGCATGGCGATACTTATTTTTCAGTTCTTTGATTCCTTCGGCTGGCTGGGCCTGGGCATTTCCCTTGGCAGCCTGGTGCTGCTCGTCCTGCTGCTGGGCATCTATGGCTACAGAATCGAAAGATCCGAATGGGCGAACGCAACAGAAACCTTCGAAAGCGCCAAGGTGGCCCTGCTGGAAGAAGATCGCATCCTGCTGTGGCAAAAACTTTTCGACACCTTCTTCGTGCCCGGGATCATGAACTTCAAACCCGAAATGGCGGCACATGATGAAGCCGTGCTGGCCTTTGTGCTCGAACATTTGGGTGAAAAACTTTTCGAAGAGGGCCTCGAACAAGCCCAGGCCCTGCAAAAATACCTCCACAGCTTCCAGCAAGCCGAAGGCAAATTCGATCTGAAAATCGACAGACTGACTGAGTTCAAAGAACAGTTGGCGGAGATTGCGGACCCCACGCAAGAAGACGAGGCCTAGCGCCATATCGCTTCGCGACACGGCATAAGATGTTCTACCTTTTGGGCATGTTCTTTCGTTTCTGACTCAAGGGGCGAGATCTCGCCTCACCAAGAACATCTAAGCGATCAAATACCCCCCATCGACGGGCAGGGTGTGCCCGGTGATGTACTTGGATTCGTCAGAGGCCAGGAAGACGACCGCGCCGGCGATTTCTTCCGGCTGCGCATAGCGCTTCTGCGCCGTGTGATCGGTGAATATCTT
>JAUVAM010000384.1 GCA_030591745.1 Deltaproteobacteria bacterium | reverse complement strand
GAGGCCGGAGAAGCGTTTTGTCGAGCCGTGGCCTGCGAAGAGGGCTACTACGTTTATGGAGAGGGTCTGGCTTGTCTCTTGCTGCCGGCCACCTTGTGCCAAGCCTGCGCCAGTGATGCAGATTGCATCGCGCCGGGCAGCCTCTGTCTCGATCTGGGGCCGGAGCGTTTCTGCGGTCGTGACTGCGGACCCGATTCGCCTTACGGAACCGACTGCCCCATGGGTTACGCTTGTCAACCCATCCAGGGTGCCTTGCAGTGCTTGCCCGAAAGCCAGTCCTGTCTGTGCAGTCCCTCCACGGTGGGCACGGTGCGCTCCTGCCTGGTGGACGTCTGCGTGGGCTACCAAATTTGCCAAGCCGACACCGTCACGGGAGACACCGCCTGGACCGATTGCAATGCAGAAGACTACAACGTGGAAATTTGCGACGGCCTGGACAACAACTGTGACGGACGCATTGACGAAGGCTACTTGAACCCCGCCAGCGGACGCTACGAAGACGATGCCAACTGTGGTTTCTGCAACAACGACTGCTCCCGTTACTGGACGGCCGAGCTGGATCATGTGCTGGGCGTCTGCGATGTCGACGCCCCCGGCATGCCAAGCTGCGTCATGGGTTCCTGCCTGACCGAAACCGAAGATGGCCAGATCTACGAGTGGGTGGACGAGAACACCGATCCGGATGACGGCTGCGAATGCCGACGACGCTTCGGCAACATCGACGAAGATCCGCCGGACTTGATCGACTATCCAAGTCCCGCTCTGGAATACGAAGACGAGAACTGCGACGGCGTGGACTGTGTGGTGACCCGGGCTCTGATTGTGCACGCGGGCAGCACGAACGGCGACGGCAGTCTGACTCGTCCTTTTGGCCATATCCAGGAAGCCATCGACATCTTCGCCTCCTCCGGCAAGGCATATGTACTGGTGGCGGAAGGCCGATACGACGAGGACGTGCAGCTTGTGGCCGGCCTGCAGCTACACGGCGGCTATGCCCCGGACTTTCGCGATCGTGACGTGCTGCTCTTCCCCTCGGTGATCATGGGTCGCGAAGCCACGGCCACGCTGCAGGCCGACAACATTCGGGGCCAATCCACCCTGGTCTCCGGCTTCATCATCAGAGGGCGGGACGTAGCCGAACAAACCCCCGCCGGCACGCCGGGCACACCCTCTGTCGCCGTCGCCATTCGGGACTGCGACGAAGCCTTGACGCTGCGCTCAAACCGCATCGAAGCCGGCCTGGGCGGCGCGGGCGGTCGAGGCAGTTCAGGCGGCGCCGGTTATGGCAGCCAACAAGACAGTCTTTTGGATGGCGGCGCGGGCATCCTGGGTCGACGCGCGAATGGCCCTTGCCCCTCGGGCTCGATCAACCCCGGTGGCCGGGCCGGCAGCAACCTGGTTTGTGGTTCAAGCAACGGACAACCGGGCGGTCGCACCCTGTGTCCGGTTTGCAGCCCACCGAGCAACCTGGGCAACCAGGCTGAATATACCTCCAACGATCACGGCAACGGCCTGGGCGGATACGATTGGCGCTTCGACGACATGAGCGCAAGCACCTGCAGCCACGCCACCGAATCAGGCTTTCCCGGAACCATCCAGCTCAACGTCGGCGAAGACGGAAGTGATGGCCTGGATGCCGACAACGGACTGGGCGGTGCGGGTGGGACCGGTGCCCTGGGCTCCATCGCCCAAGGACGCTGGGTCGCCGACGAACTGGACCCGGCCATCGCCGGTGGTTTCGGCTTGGCCGGAGATGGCGGTGGCGGCGGTGGCGGCGGCGGCGGCACGGCCTACTTCTTCAACACATGGGACGATTGCTCCGACTATGAGTTGGGTCCCTCCGGCGGCGGCGGCGGCAGCGGGGGGTGTGGAGGCGGTGGAGGACAAGCGGGCCAACAGGGAGGCGCATCCCTGGGGGCACTGATAAGCCACAGCGCCGCAGGTGCCCAGCCCATCACACTCACCTACAACGTCTTTGAGCGCGGCCGTGGCGGTGATGGTGGCGACGGTGGAGCCGGCGGCATGGGCGGGCTGGGCGGCCTTGGCGGCTTTGGCGGTGGGCCACCCGACTGGATTTCGTCCAAGGGCGGCAAGGGCGGCGATGGCGGCAACGGGGGGCCTGGTGGCGGTGGTGGCGGCGGGGCCGGCGGACCCTCTTTCGATCTGCTGGTGCTCAATTCATCTACTACAGACTTTGCAAGTCAGAACGAATTCGTCCTCGACGACGATGTCCCCACCGGTGGCGGCGGCGGCGTTGGTGGCGCCAGCGTGGGCAGTGGTGCCGTGGGTGAAGTTGGCAGCGAGGGGACCCATACGCGCATCATGGGACTCACGTCATGTAGCAGCACGGGTAGCTGCGCCGGCGGCTTGCGCTGCGATCCGAATGGTATTTGTATTCCCTAGAAGGCTTGTAAAAAAGAAATCGTAACCCAATCGATGACATGCGGGCTGAAATCCGCGCCCAGGGGAATACCCACGTCCAATCGCGTCACCCCCCGGTCGAAGACGGGAAAGAGACCGCGAAAGCCGAAGCCCAGACTGTGATGATAGCGGAAGGCCTCGTCCTCGATCGCTCCAAAGGCGTCCCCAGCATCGTAGAAAGCCACGAAGCCCAAATGGATGCTGTCGAAAACCCAGGGGCGGGATCGAAACTCCAGGTTCATGTTGAGAAGCTGATCGCCTGAGCGATAGTTGGAGACAAAACCGCGCAGCGTGTTGTCGCCGCCCAAAACATAGACCGACCGAGACAGACTGTCTTCCACCCTCGCGTAGCGCAGACGAAGAAAAACGCGGCCCCATCCCCACAAAGACGGGCTGACGTTCTCCAGGCTGAACTCCGCCACCCTGTCAACCCACGAAGCGTCCACATCCTGCAATCCATGCTCCGGCATGTACCGCCCGGCACCCATGGCGCTCAGAGACAAAATGTCGTCACCAAAACAAAAACGCCAGCCCACTTGCCCATAAAGCTGTAACGAGCTCTGGGCAAAGCCAAAGACCGGGTTGGACCAGGCTGCCTCAAAATAGGCCATGGGCCCGATGCGAAAGTCTTCGGTCAAACCCAAGGTCTGGACATTATGAAAGCGCCGGTAATCCGCCTCGAAAAACTGCACCGAGGCCACCAGGGCGCCATATTCATCGTCGACGGGCAGGCGGTGCTCAACGAAGGCTTGTCGGACCCCTTCCGGCAGCAGGGCCATGCCATCAGTCAATGCGTATCGCTTGGAGCGCAATATGTAACCCGCCAGGAACACGGTCCGGTACTGCTCGCCCAGGGCGAATCGACCAAAACCTCGAAGCGCCCATGTGCGGTGCTCGAAAATCTCCGGCAAGAGATAGACATTGCCAGTGCTCGAGTCGGTCACCTGTATCTGCCTGTAGTCGGCACCCTGATAAAAACGGTCGATCCCCAGATCCGCCTCGGCCTTGAGGAAAAAGCCCCAACGCGTCGACAGGGAGTACAGGGGCCGATCCACGGTGACCTGGGCGTAGCCTCCTTCCACATCGCCACTCAGGTGGTTGGTGCGAACGCCACCCATTTCACTGAATTGAATTCGACTGCCCCAAACCCGAGGCACCCGATAGACCTGACCCAGGGTCAGGGTTTCCCGGTCCACCCGGGCGTGCAAGCTGAGTTGCTGGTTGAGCCCCAAGAAATTCTGCTCGGAGGGCGTAATGTAAAAATAGTTAAAAACACCGCCGCCGAAATTGCCGTTGGCGTTCATGCGCAGGCTCCACAGGTCCTTGGTGATGATCACCACCACCGTTCGATCGGGCGTGGAGCCACGGGCCGCAACGATGCGCACGGTGGAAAACAAAAGCGGCAGTCCCCTCAAGTTCCTGGCGCTCTCCCGCACCTTGGACTCGTCGTAGGTTTGCCCCTCCGCAAACAGCAACTCTTGTGCGACGATATGCCTCTGAGTCGTCACGTGAATGAAATTGCCATATTCAACAAAGTGGGGCACCGCGCTGCGATGAGATACCTCCTGGTATGGGTCCACCGAGCGCACCACGGGAAAACGCAGGATCTCGATGCGCTCGACCGTCTTGCCCTTGGGTGCGAATTCCCGCGTCAGGCCCAATTGATCCAAAGCGCTTTGGATCAGTTCCCGCTCGTAGGATTCTCGCTCTATGTTTTTGGGCTCAGCCGCCCCGGCATAAGAAATCGGCAACAAGAAAAGCAGGCAGAGCAAAACCGGGACACAACAAAGCCTGTGGGGTGCAAAGAGGCGGGGCCGAAGGGCTCGGACCATCCGCGAAGAAGAAGGCAGAAACCGGGACCGCTCAGCGGCCCGGGCGGAGCATGGACTGTTCGCGCTGCAGGCGTTCCAGCTCTTCCTTGTGTATCACTGAGTATCGGGCCCAGGGGCGCGCCTTGAGTCGGGCGAAGCCGATGGGCTCCATGGTGCCTTCGCAAAGACCGTACTCTTTCTGATCAAACTTCTTCAGGGCACGTTCTACTTCACGAAGCAGCTTCACTTCCTTGTCCAGAATCCGCAAAGCCACATCCTGATGCTGGCCGGCAGAGGCCTGTTCGAGTTCTTCGATGATCTCGCTGGGATCAACCGAGGAATCGCGATCCCGACGCTGGACAATGGAACGTCGCAATTCATCGCGTTTCTCGTTCAGGGTCTTCTTCATGTCTTTGTTCTGATTGGCGGTCAGTCCATTGACGCTTTTCCTGGCTGCCATAAGAAACTCCTTTGTTTGACACACGATCGAGGACTAAAAATCATATACCAGAGCCCAGAATCTGCCAAGCAAAATCGAACCTAGAGTCGATTGTGATTGAAGTGGGG
>JAUVAM010000156.1 GCA_030591745.1 Deltaproteobacteria bacterium | reverse complement strand
TCCATGGGGATGCTCTTGGCGGCCTTGCCGGGTTTGGCAGGCTTCCTCTGGGCTGCCTTTGACCTCGATCGTCGCGGCTGGCATGACAAGTTTGCCGGCACCATGGTGGTACGCATCCTTCCACCTCGATCCGTGCTCGCCAAAGAGGCTCCTGAGTCAGTACCGGTCGAGGAAGAGCCTGATTCGGCATGACCATCGCTTTGGCAAAATACCTGGTTGGCAAGCAACTTGTGGGCGCGGCCCAAATGGATGATGTCTTACAACGTCAGGTCCTGTTCGGCGGTTCGGTGGATACGAATTTGCTGGAGTTGGGCTTGTTGGACGAAGTTCGATTGACTCAAGCCTTGGCCGCGGTACATCGATTGCCGGCGGCCACAGGGGATCTCCTGCAGCAACGGGAGACGCGTGTGTCTAAGTTGTTTCCCGCCAGACTGGCACAGAAATATCAGGTCGTCCCCGTGGCCCTCAGCGGTCGTTCTCTTCTCTTGCTTGCAGCCGGTCGTGTTCATCCCGTGGTCGAAGACGAGATTGGATTCATGTTGAGCCTTGCGGTTTCCACGCACCTTGTTTGTGAGGCCAGGCTCAAGCTCTTGTTGAGAGATTGGCTGAATTTGGAGATCGATCCTCGATTCGAGGCCATGGTCGACAAGCTGGGCCCCATCAAACTGGTTTTTGGGCAAGGTGAGCCCCCGTCCCCGGCAGCGCTGGCGATTGAGCTGGCGGAGCAATCGGCACAAAAGGTGGTGGGGGATCTGTCTCCCGATGTTAACGCACTGCGGATACAGCAAGCCCTCACCGAACTGGCCTCTACGCAACGGGTGGCCCTGGAACGCAGGCGACAATCGCGGGAGGGGGCCCTGTCGCTGGAAGAGGCCCAGCAGCTGTGTTTGTCCGCTTTGGATAGGGACAGTTTGGTTGATGTCATCCTTCGTTACTCAAGGCAGTTCATGCCCTTTGTGGGTTTGTTTGTGTTGCACGACGAGCATATTCAAGGATGGGACGGCGTGGGTGCCGACGACGTGGAGCACCGGATACGTCGGGTGCGTTTGCCGATGGATAGCCCGTCCGTCCTGCGCACCGTTGTGCAAACCCAGGCTTACTATCTCGGCACCATGCCCAGTTCGAAGCTTGACGACGAGCTCTTGCGGATGTTGGGGCGGGCTCGTCCCCGAAACGCCTTGATCGTGCCCATCATGGTGCAAGGTCGCATGGTGGGCTTGCTGTTTGGTGATGCGGGCAGGCGATCCATTCGGGGGCGTCGGATTGCGGACTTGTTGGTTTTCATCAGCGGGCTCTCGTCCTCTTTCGAGGCCTTGATTCGCAAACGAAAGCAGGCCAAACAGGCGAAGCAGGCGAAGCAGACGGAGCAGACGGAGCAGACGGAGCAAGTCCCGGCCGAAGTCGTGGTCGCAACACCGCCTGCCGAAACGCTTGTCGTGGTCCCGGGTGACGAGGACATGCCCACCCCCATCGAAGATGAGTCCGAACCCGATGAGGGCAAGGGGCAAGAGGTGGTCCTGGATGAGTCCTTCGGTGATCTCGATGACGAGCATCCGGTCATCGAGGCCGATGCGTTGGGCTTCCCCGCACCGGCCCGCGAGGCGCTGCCTGAAGCGGAGGGCATTCGGGGCGACGAGCAGCGGGTGCAGATCGAGGACCTGGGCGACGAAGAAGAGGACATGGCTTACGCCGTGGTTTCTGGTGAAGGCGGTAATGTGGTGGTGGTGGACACGGACGGATCATTTTCACCACCCGAGCCCGAAGTCATCCTGCCCATTCCCCTCTTGGCACCGGATGATTCGGCCAGGTTGTCGCCAGACGATGATCCCCGTGCGGGTGACGATCCGGACCTGGCGGGGTTGCCCCCGTTGATCGAGGACCTCTCCAGTGGAGATGTGGCGAGGATGGATCAGGCACGGCTGGAGATCGGCTCCCTTGGTCTGAGCGCCCTGCCCGACCTGATGAAGCATTTCCCGGGGCATCTCTTGTTCGATGTGCGTGGGCGTTACGATCAGGTTCCGCCCCTGGTTGAGCATGGCCCCTTGTTGCGCCTGTTGGTGGATCTGGGCATGGAGGCGAGTCCCTATGTCGGGGACAGGTTGGATGACGACGATCCCGTTGCTCGTTACTATGCCGTTCGTTTTTTCGCCGCGGTGCGGGATGATTCGGTGGTGTCCAGATTGGCGACTCGTTTATACGATCGAGACGCTCTGGTTCGCCTGAACGCCATCGACGTGTTGGTGTCTTACCGCGGATCAGACTCGTTCAGTGCTCTTTTGGCGAACCTTCGTCATCGTTTGCGTGGTGCCGTGCCTGATCAGCAAGCCATTGCGTCGGCGCTGTTGGGCAATTTCAAAGACGTAGATGCCGTCGACGATTTGATCGCCTTGGTCAAATCATCCGACAAGATGGTGGCCAGGGCGGCGCAGGAGAGCCTGAGCTACATCACCAAGCAGGACTTTGGTCACAGCCGGCGCAAGTGGTCTAAATGGCAAAAGGCCCACAAGGGCGAATCCCGGATGCTGTGGCTTATTGAAGGTCTGCGCTCAAAGAGCAGGGATGTTCGTTTTTCTTCAAGCCGAGAGTTGAACCAGTTGACCCAAAAACACTTCGGCTACGATTACGACGCAAAGCAATCGGACCGCGAGTTGGCCTGCCGCCGCTGGGAGCAGTGGTGGGAGAAAACGGGCAGCTCAACAAATTACAAATGAACAATAAGCAGGCAGGAGGTTTCATGTCGAGATTCGCGTGCAGGGTGTTCTCGTTGGCGATCGCGGTCACAGTACTGACCGTTTCGTTTTCTGTTTTGGCCGGGTCCCTGCCCGCGGTGGCCAAGCACATTCCGGGCAAGGCGGCTCTGGTGATGGTGGTCGAGCGGCCGGCTGAGGCTTTGGCCAAATCCACCTTGATTCTGGACCGCTTCAAGATGTTCAATCCGGATCTGGATTTGCTTCGACAAGGGGCCAAGCTGAAGGCCGAGTTGGGGGAGAATCTCCTGACCGCGGAAGGCATGCGCAACTTCGGGATGAATCCGGACGGTTCTTTCGGGGCCTTCAATCTGGATCTGGACGCCGAGCCTGTGTTGGCTTTGTCATTGCTGGATTCCTCCTTGTTCAAAAAGAAGCTATTTGCCGCCATGGAGAAGGCCACGGGTTCAAAACCGGGCAAGCCGCGGCAGGTGGCCGGCGCCGAGCTTTTCGAGGGAGCCGGCGGCGCGGCTTTTGCCTTCAAGGATTCTTGGTGTTTGGTGCTGGATAAGTCGCAGGCCAAAGGGAAAGCCGAGGTGGTACGTGCATTTTTCGGCGGCGGCAAGAAGTTGGAGAAACGGGCAGGGTTCAAGCGGGCCTGGCTTGGTGCCCTACCAGGTACGCAGGCCATGTTCTTTATGCCCATGGCCGGTGTTGTGCGCAAGGTGCAGCAAGAGGCCGGCGAATCCATTCGCGTGATGCGCGGACAACTCAAGCAGATAGCACCCGAGCGCCGTGCCGGCATGAAGGCACGGCTGAAAAAAGAGCAGGAAGAACAGCGGGTCCTTGTGAGCATGCTCAAACTGCTCGACGGCCTCGCGATTTCCTTGGTTCTGGACGACAAGAAGATGGAAGGGTCCATGCGTTTGCTGCCCAGCAAGAAAGGCCGTCGCACCATCGCGGGTCTTTTCCCGGGGAGTCCCAAACTGCCGAGTTTCCACGGGGGGCTGAGTAAGAATGCCATTTTCAGCGCCTGGGCATCCTTTAGCCCCAAGGCCTTCCTGGAGCTGATAAAGCCCATCCCCACTGCGCCTGGTCAAACCGTTGCGGATGAGTTGGCCAAAGGTGGAAGGGAATTCAAGACCGTCACGGGCATGGATCTCATGAACGACGTGATCGGCAACCTTGATGGGTCCATGGCTTTTTACGCATTGAGCCCCGATACCTCCCTGCTCAAGGCGGAGATGACGCCAGACATGCAGGTGATGAGCCTTCTGCGACTGGGGTTTGTCTTCAAGGCCCGCAATGCCGCCAAGCTCAAGCAGTTTGTCGAAACAATCGAGGCGCGTATTGCCGAGAAAGGGACTCCCCTTGAGCGAAAGACTGTTGCAGGCCTCAACTTGCGCACCTTGCGGCCTGCTCCTGGCGCGACCATCTCATGGGCCCTGAAGGGGGACGCCCTGCTGTTCGGCTTTGGCGAAGGAATGATGGAGAGTTTGGTGAGGGTGTCCGGTGGACAACTTTGGCACCCTGTCTCTGCTGCAAATATGCGCGGCAGGGCCAGTCTGGATTTCGCCAACCTGAGCGAGACTCTGGTCGGTGCCATGGCGCATGGTCTGGGCGGAGACCAGGGGCGCGAGTTTCGTATGATCATTTGGCCGATGGTTCAGCAGGTGCTGGCCCAGTTGGCCGCGTGGAGCGCCGAAGCCAGAATGCTTGGCTCGGACTTGGTGATGCATTCTGTGTTGCGTTTCCGTTGAACCGTTAACCCGGCTGGTGGAAATGGATGGTCCTGTCTTTCAGCGGTTTACCACTGCCTTGCGAAGCTTTTTGCCGGCAGCGGCCTTGCTGTTGCTGCTGGGCGGCTTGTTTGGTCTGGGCAGCCATCCCGGCGGTGCCACCCTGGCGCTGATGGGGATGGCCGTGGGCTTTGTGATGGGCCTCGCCGCCGGCGGGCGTTTGCGCTTCATTTTTGATAAGCCGGTCGATGCTTATTTGGTCCTGTTGTTGTGTTTGGCGTCATTGCCCTTGGCCGTTTTCCCGGCCCAATCCGAAGTGCTGGGTCCCTATGCCTTCGGTTGTCAGAGCTGGTCTTCGATTCTGCTGGGTGTGCTGGCGGCCATGCCTCTGGGGTTCTTGATGGGCTTGTCTTGGCGTATGGAGGCCTTTGAGGGGCGAGGTCGACTGCGCTGGGTTCTGGTGGGGGCCGGCTTGGGTTGCCTGGTGGCCTGGTCGGCCGTCATGATACTGTCACTATTTAAGGGGGCTTTCCTGGTGATGGTTTTTGCCGCGCCCCTGGTTTGGCCTGGCTTGCCTCGATCCGGGGACAGGTCGATGTTGGCCCGAATGATGCTGACCTTGATGGTGGTGGTGTCTAGCATGGTTCTTCTTTTCGTTTAGACCTGCTTGCAAGGCACCAAACTTCGCGATATTAGGTGGCTGCTATGATGCGTCAGGCTAAAAAGAACAAGTCCGTCTCGGTGGCACGTCGTGTGGCCTTGGACGTGCTGCGCAGGGTAGAGGCAGAGAATGCTTTTGCTTCATTGGCCTTGGACCATGCGCTGATGCGACGTGGGGTTCGGAAATCGGAAGATCGGCGTCTGGCCACCGAACTGGTTTATGGCACGCTGCGTTGGCGCCGTCGCTTGGATTATGCACTAGCGGCCCATAGTCGTCGCAGTCTGGATCGTATCGAACCCACCTTGTTGCGAATTTTGAGAATGACCGCGTATCAGTTGCTTTTCTTGGATCGTGTCCCGGCGTGGGCCGCAGTGGACGAAGGGACAAGTCTGGCGGTGGCGATTCGGGGTTCGAGAGCCGGTGGTTTTGTGAACGCAGTGGCCAGGGGCTTGGCCGGTGCCGTGGAGCGCATTGATTGGCCTAATCCCGAAGGCCGGGACAAACCGGTGCGAGCCCTGGGCATATTGCATTCCTTTCCTGACTGGATGGTGGAGTCCTGGTTGGACCTTTTTGGCATGCAGCGAGCGGTATCCTTGATGGAATCACTGAATGTGCCAGCCCCTTTGTGGGTAAGGGCCAACACGCTTCGGGTCAAACCAGAGGGCCTGTGTAATCTTTTATCTGCCTCCGGCGTGGACGCTGTTCCCGTGAAGAGCGTACCCGATGCCTTGACCCTGAAGGGTTCCATTAACCTGAGGGAGTTGGCGGCTCATGAGGCAGGTCTGATGCATGTGCAGGATGCCGCCGCTCAGGCTGTATGCTTGTTGTTGGCGCCCAAGCCCGGTCAACGGGTCTTGGACGCCTGTGCCGCTCCAGGGGGTAAGACCGCCACAATCGCCCAGTTGATGGAGAACAAGGGTGAGGTCTTGGCCATGGATGCCCATCCGGCCCGCCTGGGTTTGGTGCGTAAGCTGGCCGACAGACTGGGCATCAAGATCGTTCAGACTGAGTTGGCGGACGCCAGCGAGACCCGCAAGGATGTGTTGGGACAATTCGATCGGGTCTTGTTGGATGCGCCATGTACGGCCCTGGGGGTCATCCGCAGGCATCCGGAGAGCAAGTGGCGCCTGCTGTCTTCCGATATCGATCGCATGGTGGAGTTGCAAGAGACCTTGCTCGATGCGATGGCACCCCTGGTGGCCCCAGGGGGCTTTTTGGTCTACAGCATTTGCAGCTTCAGTCCCGCAGAAGGCCCCGAACTCATCGAACGGTGGTTGGCTCGTCATCCCGAGTTCATTCGGCACGATCCGCGCACGGAAAAACGCTCCGGTTGGCACAGCCTGCTTGATGCCCAGTCTCAAATGCTCACTTGGCCGGACGAAAATGGGATGGACGGCTTTTTCGCTGTGCGCTTACAGCGGCAGGGGGATTGATGACCACTCGACCCATGCTGATCGCGCCATCCATCTTGTCTGCTGACATGGCCGCCCTTGGCGACGCGGTGGCAAAGTTGGAATCCGCGGGTGCCGACTGGGTGCATGTGGATGTGATGGACGGGCACTTCGTGCCCAACATCACCATCGGGATGCCCGTGGTGGCTGCCCTGGCCAAGCGCACCCGCCTGCCTCTGGATGTGCACCTGATGATCAGCGATCCGGATCGTTACCTGGACGAATTCGCCGCGGCCGGTGCCAAGGTGTTGACGGTGCAGGCTGAAGCCTGTCTGCATCTGTATCGGACCCTGGAGCGCATTCGTGCCCTGGGGCTTCGCTCTGGTGTTGCGATCAATCCGGCCACCCCGATAGAGAGTATCGAGCCTGTTTTGGCTTGTTGTGACCTGGTTTTGATCATGACCGTGGAACCGGGTTTCGGGGGCCAAAAATTTATTTCGTCCATGCTGGACAAGGTGCGCTGGCTCAAGCGGTTGGTGGACGAGCGACAGTTGGCCGTTGACATCCAGGTGGACGGTGGGATAAAAGAGGATTCCATTGGGCTTGCGGCTCAGGCCGGAGCCAATGTGTTTGTTTCAGGGTCGGGTGTGTTTGGCCAAGATGATGTGGCCGCGGCCCTGCGTCGCTTAAGGGCGGCGTTGACGGTGGATTGAAATGTCGGGAAGTGGCTCAGGCTGGTAGAGCACCTGGTTCGGGATCAGGGGGTCGCAGGTTCAAATCCTGTCTTCCCGATTTAGTGGCATTTACGAATCGTTTTTTGATTCGTTAGTGCCACGTTATGCTGCGCGGTTTGACAGCGCAGTAAGAAGCCGCGCATGACAGTGCGCGGCTTCTTTGTTTTTAGCGGAGTGTTTCATGGCTCAAGATGGTTTGCTTGTCCGTTGCGTGTCCTGTGGGCGCAACTTTGAGAGTCGACGAGCGGGTCGCCTGACCTGCCCGGTTTGCAAGACCCAGATTTGGCTTGAGCCGCGGCCAGGCCTGGAGCTTGTGGAGTCCAAAGAGCCCGAAGAGCCCGTATCCGATTCAGAACCCGTCGCGGATCCGACGACCGTGGCCGAATTGCGACCGGATCCAGGCGGAGAACCGGATTCGATGGAAGAAGAAGACCCCGG
>JAUVAM010000208.1 GCA_030591745.1 Deltaproteobacteria bacterium | reverse complement strand
CTGCTGGTCGCTTTGGACAAAGCGAAAGAGAGCAACGGGGCCATGGTCATGAGCAGCATGCAAACGCTGGCATGTGTGCAAATGAATGACCCGGCCGGACTGGCCAAACTGCAAGAAGCCGTGGGTGAAAACCTGTTGGCCATCTATCATCGGGTCAAGCCCCCCAAATGGTCCAAGCGTTGTGTGAACCCGGACGAGGATGCACCGGGCCTGGAAGAGGCCATGCTGAAGGAAGAGTGGTTCTCTTCCGGCTGGTCTATGAGCGGCGACGAACTGAGCATCCCCGTCAAACAGACGAAAGGCACGCAACGGGTCAAGCTGGCACCGGCATGCGCCTGGACACTTTACGAGCGCTTGGCCACCAAGGGCAAACACATGATCTGCCTGCTGCAATCCATCGTCGACGCATCCCACACGCCGGCCGGCTTGCGGCTCAAAGCCGCCCAGCGCCTGGCCGACGATCTGAGCCATGCGAAGCCCTCCCGGCAAAACAAGCTCTTGGCCCTCGCCATCAACGCCGGTGCCAAAAGCAATCGCAGTGTCGAACTGCCGAAACATACCCTGCTCAACGCCGAAAACCTGCTGGAGGCGGCCGCCCGTCAGGGTCAACCGGAAATTGCTTCGGTGATCGAAAAACACCTTCGCTGCCGGGGCACCCTGGTGCGCTGTGAATCTTGCCGCCTCTTGGGTCTTTTAAAGACCCCAGAAGCCGCGGAAGAAGCCTACCGCCTGGGCCTTGATTGCCCCGGCGCCCTCGGGGATGCGGCCATCGCGTTGCTTTGGGCGGAAGACGATCGAGCCTGCGAGCTGCTGCATCGATATTGGGCCGACCATGCCTTTTTGCCCAAGAACCTGGCACAAATCTTGGCCGAAAAAGACAGCCCGGCCCTTCGAACCTGCCTGAGTGACGCGGCCATAATGAGGCTTCACGGAGCCAGGCAATTGCAGAAGAGTCTCGGCTGGCTGAACAGCCCACCCACGGCACCGACGGAACCCACGGCACCGACGGAACCCACGGCAGCTACGGAACCCACTGCAGCTGCGGAGCCCACAGCACCTACGGAACCCACAGCAGGCACGGAACCACCCGCAGCCACGGAACCATCAGCAGCCAAGAAACCATCCGCGGCCAAGAAGCCATCCGCGGCCACAAAACCATCCGCAGCCACAAAACCATCCGCAGCCACAAAATCATCCGCGGCCAAGAAGCCATCCGCAGCCACAAAACCACCCGCAGTCACAAAACCACCTGCGGCCACAAAACCATCCGCGGCCACAAAACCACCTGCGGCCACAAAACCATCCGCGGCCACAGAACCACCTGCGGCCACAAAACCATCCGCGGCCTCGGAACCCACCCAGAACCAATGAAGCATCATGTGTACGGGTTATTCGCTACCGCGTTCGCCCTTAGCCTCTCCTTACCCCTCCCCTCAGAGGCCGTTAGCCTGGAAGTCGAAGCACGCCCCCAACATGCCGCCGTCGATGCCTTGCCCATCTTGGGCCTTGTCAAAACCCGCAGCCGGGTGGACTTCCGCTTGCGCGGCAAAATCACGAAGCGAAGAGCGCGTTGGGCCAAGCAAATGGTCACCTTGCTGGTTCAAGACGTGCAAAAACGTTTCCTGAATTTGCCTGGCGACCAACGAGGCCTCGAAGCGGCGGAGCAAGTGGAGGTCTGCCTTTTTGAATCCAACGCGGCCTACCGCCGTTTCGTGACCGAGGTCTTCGGCCCGGATCGCTTCCAGCACAACCTGGGCTTTTACGCGCCCTATCACCGTCTGCTGGCCGCCGACCTCTCCAGGGATCCCGCCAGCCTGAAACACGAGCTGATCCATCCCCTCCTGGCTGACGCCGGTGGCTTTCCCCTGTGGCTGGAAGAAGGCCTGGCTGAGTTGTACGCAGGCGCAAGCCTGACAAAAGGCAAGCTCTGCTTCGGCGCAAAACATCGGCTGGGCATCCTCAGGTCAGCCAAGCGCTCCGGTCGCCTGCCGGGCCCGGAAGAATTGGCCGGAGCCGACGATCGGGTGCTCTATGGCGGCGAGGGCTTGCCCTATTACGCCCTGGCTCGCTTCGTCCTGCTTTACCTCCAGCGACAAGATCCCGTGCGCCTTGAACGCTTCGTGGCCGACATGCGCAAAACGACCCAAGCCCAGGAGCGGACAGACGTGATTCACAAGCACTTGAAATGGAGTACCTTTCTTGATTGGATGGAGAAAATCGAGGCAAACAAACCCCCAAGGGGGAGGAGAAAATAAATGTTTCGTTCTTTCTTGATCATCTGTTCCGCAAGCCTGAGCCTGGCCTTGTTGCTGCCCGCAAGCCCTGCTTCGGCCAAAAGCCGACAAGAGCAGCGCAAAGACCATCGCGAGCTGCGAGACGACAAACGCGACCTGCAGGTCATCATCGACATCGTCGGCGACTGGAAGAAGGCCAGATCCAAACGCAGCAAGGCCGCCGAGCAACGCGCCGACAAGCGCCTGATCCGCTGGATGCAAAAGGAAATGAGCGAGTCCAAAAAAGAAGCAAAAGACGCCAACCGGGAATCCCGACGCAACCGACGTGATCGAGACGATCGCCAGGATGCCCGTGAAAAACGCCGGGATCTCACCAAAACCCGGGCCATCGCCAATCAACTGATGGCCATGCAGGGTCCCTTCTCCGCCGGCACGGCCGGAGCAAGCCACTACGCCAAAAAACGCAAGCTCCTCGACAAGCTGGTGCGCATGGCTCGCGAAGAAGTGCGTGAGTCCCGGGAAGAAGTAAGAGAAGACCGAGGCGACAACCGCCGCAAGGACAAACGCCGTAAGCGCCGCAAGGCCGTCCGAATCCGCTAAGCAGATTTCATCCGCGCTCTTCGGCCCTATTGATCCTCGGGGGGCGTGCTTTTCTTGAACACAAAGGGATAAGTCACGACGATCTTGCCGCCGTTCGGGGGTGGGGGCAAATCCAGCGCGAACATGGTCTCTTTCACGCATTCAGCCAAAAGCGCCGAGGGAACCACCTCGTTCTCGCCCACCACGATTTCACTCTTGGTCACCAGACTGCCGTACTCTTCATCGCCGACGATCTCAAAGCGAACTTTCAATTTGCCTTCAAGGCTCGATTTTTCGACCATGGCCAGCACATAGCATTCTCTCAGCAGGGGTTTGATCTCGCCGACGGCGTCCATAATAAACTCCTTCGACAAGCTACCTTTAACGGCCTGGCTGGCTTTCTTAACGTGGCTATCAGAAGACGGGGGCTTTTCAACCGCGGGCAAGGTATCCGCACGCTCCAAATTTGCCTGTCCCAGTTTGGCCAAAATAGCCGCCAACCTCTTCGCTCGCGCGGCGGCATCCAGAGCCTTCGCCGGCCGGGGGAATTCCACCCGAGCTTTCTCCGAGGCTTCAACCTCTCCACTTTTTTCCCGCCCCACCACCACGCCGGCATCCTGGGCGACCTCAGCCACCACCACCGGCTCCTCATCAAAAAGCCCCACGACCTTCTGCCCACCCCAAACCAAAGCCAAGACCACCAACCCCAGAAAGATTATCCCCAGTCCACCAGCCGCATTGTCACCCTGGCTCATCTCGCCTCCTAAAGCACTGCCTCAGATATCCGACATCCTAGCCCCCAAAACCCGAAAGTTCCAGGCCGGCCTGCATTTTTGCCTTGACGCTGGCGGCTCAGATAGGCATCATCCGTGGCCTGACGGGGCTGTAGCTCAGTTGGGAGAGCGCTAGAATCGCACTCTAGAGGTCGGGAGTTCGACCCTCCTCAGCTCCATCAGTAAAAGGGCTCACGGGCAACCGTGAGTCCTTTTTTGTTGAGGTAGAATCTCACAAAGGATGCCGATTTGGAGGGTACTTTTCACCGGTACTATTCACCTGGCACCCCGATCTGGGGGCCGGAATGCTAGCCAACTCGCCCGGTGGAGCCAGCTTCCCCCCGCGGCCCTGCGTGATACCGGGGCCCGTTAGCCAGAATTGAGGGTGTGGTTAAAGCCCCAGCAGACGATTGAGCCGTCATCGCGCAGGGTGCACCGGTGGGCAAAGGCGCTGATCACTCGGCTGAATTCAACCCGGTCGGCACCATGGTCTGACCCATGTTGTTCCGGCCCCAACAGCTGATGCTTCCATCCATGCGTGCCGCACATACGTGGGTATAACCCGCGCTGCAGGTCAAAAAGTCCGTACCGGCCGGCGGGCTGTTCTGCTCGTAGTCGTTCCTTCCCCAGCAAGTCAGCGAGCCGTCTACCACCACCCCACAAGTGGTATCCCCACCCGCGCACAGCGACGCGAAAATCTGGCCGGCCGGTGGACTCCCCGCGCCATTGCCTGCCCCCATGCAAGCAACGCTACCGCTCGAGCGCAGTGCGCAAGTGTGTGTTTGGCCTGGACTCACCTGGACAAAGCCCTGTCCGTCCAGGTGATCGACCTGTCCGTCTATGGGCTCGCATTGGTGCCAGCGGTTGTCTCCCCAGCAGGCCACTGAACCGTCCTCCCGCAGCCCGCAGGTGTGCCAAGCCCCTGATTGGATCTGGATGAAGTCCTGGCCGGCCGGTGGGCTGCTCTGACCGGCGGCGTCGTCCCCCCAGCAGGCCAGTGCGCCGTCTTGGCGCAGGGCACAGGCGTGTGCGTCACCACTCGTCAATGCAACGAAGTCTGACCCAGCTGGCGGGCTGGATTGTCCCTGCGCGTCGGAACCCCAACAGCCGATGCTCCCATCCTCGTAGAGCACGCAGGTGTGATCCTTGCCGGCATCCACCTGTGTCGCCTGTGCCAGGGCCGGGACTTCGGACTGCCCGAAGCTGTTGTCGCCCCAGCATGCCAGGGTGCCGTCCGTCGCGATTGCGCAGGAATGGAAATACCCTGCCGTCACGGCCGCTCGTTCGAAGTCCGCGCAGCTCACCTCCACGTCCGTGACCTCGACTTCACCCATGGTGCCGGTGCCGTTGTGAACCGCGCAAAACTGGTCCGCGCCGGACGGCTGAGAGAGGACCCGGATCCTGTACTGGGAACCCTGCTTGATCATGCTTTCGAAGGTGAAGGGCCCATTGGACTCGACCAGCAGGTCATCCGCCCCATTGTTCACCAGGACAATCTGCTCGCCAGCCGCCAAGCCGGTCACCATTCCGCCGACCGAGAGCGCGGGCGGACCACATTCGACAAGGATGTTGGTCACATTCGTCCCCGCGATGATCCCGCTGCCGTTTATGACCTCACACAGTTGGGGGGGGTGTGTCGGCTGGTCGAGGACCGTGACTTCATATGGCTTGTTGTTGGCCACCGGCTTCGCGAAGCGAAAGAAACCGTTGGCGGTCAGGTTGAGCAAGTTCTGGTCGTTGCACTGGAGCACCAACAGGCTGCCCAGCTCGTACCCTTGCAAGGTGCCGCCGACCTGGAATGATTCCCCGTTGTCGCAGGCACCCAGTGAGGCCGCAAACACACCGGCTAGTAGACAAGAATGGAGAACCGAGTGGCGCATAAGTGAAATCCTTTCGCTCGTCCCGAAGTGCTACTCTACCGTCCCCATTCTGCAGCGTCCATGATGTAATTTCACCGATTCCCCCCCTCGGTACTATTCACCTGGCACCCCGATTTTCCGGGGGTAGATCCGAACGATATCATCCATTGCCTATAGATAGTAATCGTCACTAGATCATCAACTGGGTCAAACCACTGCAACAGTAGGGAGGTTCGACGCACTCCTGGTTCGGAGCGGCTCTTAAAAATCTGGTACCACTGGCGAGGTATCTGTATGATGTTTTCCACTTATATATTTTGATACATCATTGCTTGTCGAAATCACGGGTATGGCGATCTCAAGCTTAGAGGTCGCCACAAGAGGCCAGCTGACCGGGGGCCCTTTTGTTTGAAAGGAGAGCGGCAATGTCCAAGCTTTCTCATTTTGTGATTGGTGGCCTCGTGGCTGCCGTTGGCATTTTCGGAGCATTGACGCTCAGCGCAACCGGTTGCTCGGATTCCGATGGTTCATTGGGGTCTCTGGAGTCGACTCAGTCCACTTTGTTTCAGGTCCACAAAGAAGCGGCGACTGCTCCTGTATGGACCAGTCGCTACGGGCAGGAGTTCTGGCGACGCGCGCCTGTGGAAGTCGACAGTGGCACAATTCAGGGAGCCAAAAACAGCTCGCCTTTGAGCGGAGTGAATCTGGGCGATGTAATCAATCGAGTGTCTCACGCAATACAGGTGCCTGGCGACTCAGCGTCGCCGCATACCAGCGCTGGCACCTATGTCGCGGTCTTCGACGGGCGTGGATTTCGATTTTCTCCCAATCAGCCAGCGGAAGACAATGCAGCCGGGCCATGGGTGGCGTCGAAGGCAGCCCCTTCTGTGCCAGGTATGGGTTTGCCCGATCCGGCTACGCTGCCGCAACACGATCCCAGCACAGAGCTACGGTTTCGAACCGTCACAGTCTCAAATGGCGAGCGCCAACTGTATCGTGCCGACGAGTTCACACCGCAGTGGGTGATCGTTGGTAACACGGCCCAAGCATTGCTCGAGAGCGAAGTTGGACTGATTGAGCATTACGAGACACGTAGCGATGGTGTGGAGGTGACCTGGATCCTGGCGCGTTCCACAGCGGCCAGCGACCTGGTCGTCGAGGCAGAACTCACCGGCTTGACCTTCATTGAGTCCAGCGACTCAGGTCACCACTTCGCTGATCGGGCAGGAATTGCCCGCGTACGCCTGGGCAAAGCTGAACTGGTGGACGCTGCTGGCTCACGCTGGCCTGTAGAGACCGAGCTGTCGGGTGAGCGCGCACGCTGGCGTGTAGAGGCTGACGTTCTGGCACAGGCGGTGTTCCCT
>JAUVAM010000531.1 GCA_030591745.1 Deltaproteobacteria bacterium | reverse complement strand
TGAACCAGAGCCTTTTCCCGGATTGAAAATCTGTAATAGTTTTCCGGTGGCCTGATCCAAGACAAGCAAACTATGCTCACCCGAGGAGACCAGCAACCAATCCCCTGCCAGGACAGGATGGCTCAGACTCCCCTTCCCCGCTTTGAATCGCCACTGCAACTCGGCGTCCTTCACCCGCAAGGCCTCAACGTTGGACAGAGATGAGCTGTAAAACAACAAACCACCATTGCGCACCAGGCGGCTTGCCCCTTCAACCTGATGGCTCCAACGCTCTTCTAGTGATTGTGGGTCCAATGCCAAGACCCCGCTTGAGAACTCGGTCATCACAACGGTATCGTCCACCATCAAGGGGCTTCCGTCCACATCTGAGAAACGGGCCCCGCTCTTGCTCAGGCGACGCACCGCTTGTACGCTGCCATCCTGCAGATTGAGTCTGGCTGCGAATCCGTCCGAGAAACCCACGTAGACCTGATCGTCGTGAACCAGGGGATCACAGACACCTTGCACCTGAAATCGCCCGGTTGGCACGTCGCGTTTGTAACTCCAACGCCACTCGCCCGTCTGAGCGTCCAAACAGATGATTTGGTTTGTGTTGGTCATAAACAAGAGTCGATCACCCGCCAGGACAGGCATTCCCTCAACAGCAGCCTGAGACCGGTGGGTCCACATAATCTGTCCATCCGATTCGCGGAACGCGAACATCTCGCCGGAGGTAGCACCGGCAAAGACCAGTCCGTCGGCTGCCAAAGACGAACCGGCGAACTTGGCCTTGGTTAACTTGCGCCAAAGGACCTTGCCCGTGTTGCTATCAATGGCGTAAAAAGCCCCGTCGTAACTCCCGACAAAAACCCGAAGGCCATCTTGACTCACCGCCGGCGCACCGTGATGATGCTGATCCACGGGACGGGCATCCACCTCCATCAACTTAACCCGCCAGCGTACGCTCAGCACTTCATGCTGCGTCAAGCGACCCGCGTTTTCAGGCAAGGTCTCAGCTTCAGGCTGCAGGAACAAATCCCGTTTATGCAAGGAGGAAGGTGAGCAAGCCGACAAAACCAAGGTTCCTGCCGTAAGCAGGACAAAGAGAAAGAAAAATTTGGGACGCATGCGCTTCAACCAGCCTGTGCTTCAGCTTCAACCTTCTTGGTCTCGGGGTCGACTGCCGGTTCCGCTTTCTTTGGCAACTCGACCACAGGCAAAACGGTCAGGCGCTCCTGCGCTTCGCGCAGAAAGGCCGATTCCGGGTGCTCCTCCTGGAGTTGCATGAAGATGAGTGCCGCCGCTTCTTTTTTGCCCGCCACAGCTTCCATCCGAGCCAAGTGATACATACCCCGGTCTTTGTACTGAATGAAGGGTTCTTGCTTCAGTCGCTCGTATTGCTTTCGGGCTTCCTCAAGCTTGCCCTGGGCCTCATAGGCCGCCGCGATGCCTTCAACTGCCAGGCTCGCCAAGGCAGAATCAGGACCTGCGTCCTTGAGATAGATCTCGAAAAACTCAACAGCCTTGTCATAGCTTTCCATCCGCAGCTGGCATTCTCCTGCATAGTAGCGAGCCAAAGACACGATTCGGCTACCGCCATGATCTTTGATCACCTTCTCAAATCCATCCGAAGCCGCCTTGTACTTCTCCGCGGGGCTTGCGAAAGTCCCGGCAGCGACCTTGCCGCTCAAGGCTTGCTCAGGGCTACTCACGACGGGCGCTTCATAGGTCTCTTGGGCCTTAGCAAAGGCGGCCGAGGCCTTCTGTTCCGCATCAAGGGCATACCAGTTATAGGCAAACACACCCACCACCACCAGACCCAAGGCCAAAACACCGCCAATTAGCATCACTCGATTGGCCAAGGCCCACTCGACGGAACGCTGGGTGAAACTGACAAAATCATCTGGCTCTTTCAGCTTTTTCCTGTCGAATTTCTCGGCCACGAGAGACCTCCACAATGCAAGGTTTTACGCCTCTGAAAATCGGCGCGTTTACAGCAAAATCGAGGCCGTACGTTAGATCAGGCTTTGCTACCTTGTCAACCATTCTTGCGGGACTTGAACAAAACCACTAGGATAGGCCCATGAAAAGAGTCTCTTTTGGGGGCCTGCTCGCCCTGATGCTCATGTCCTCACCCTTGGGAATTGAGCAGGCTTCGGCCGCCCCGAATGACCTGAAGCTGGGTCTCGCCCCATATTTTGGTTTTGAATTCACCGAAGAAAACCAACATGGCATGGGCGGTATGCTTTACGGAGAGCTTGGATTGAGCGAGTATGTGGGCCTGCTGGCCACCGCCGGATATACCCATCATGCCCTGGGGGACAGCCCAAGCTACGATCAGCTACACGCCGACATCGGTTTCGCCTTCAACCTGGATGTGTTGGTCTTGGTTCCATTTGCTCATATGCGGATGGGCCTGACTCAGCGAGGACCCAAAGAGACCCTCGGCGTCGGCGCAAGCTTGGCCTTTGGCGCCGACTACCTGCTGAGCGAAAACCTCCACCTGGGTCTGGCGACCGAACTGACCGCCATGCTCTCCCACCTGGAGAGCCATCCTCCAGGCCTGCGCTTTATCCTTCGCCTGGGCTGGACCTTTTTGGACTGACGGGCCCCGTTTTTTCGTCCATCGAGGCCTTGCCAACAGGCCCCGATGCCAAGGGCCAGAAACGATCCTGCAACTCGCGAGCAAACTCGGTACACAAGAGAAGGATCAACGAAGAATAGAAAATCCAGACCACGATAACGGCCAGGGTGGCCAAGGATCCGTACAGCAAGCTGAAGCGGGCGACGTGTATGAGGTAGTAACCAAATACCTTGGCGGCCAGCATCCACAAAATGGCGAACAACAATCCCCCCAGCAACGAGGCCCTTGTCCTGACCCTTTCCCGAGAGAAATACTTAAGCAAGACCACAAATACGATGCTACCCGTGAACAAGGTCACCAGGAAGCGCAACACGAAATACTCACTCATGGCCTGCTCAAAAACCTGTGCGAAACTCTCCGATCGTGCCGAGAAAAATGACGAACCGATGACAGAAAAATAATGGGCACCCAAAAAGAGCAGGCCGACCGCCAGCACAAAAGCCATGAAGACCAGCTGGTAGCTCACGGCAGAACGTCGTTGGGTTTTGAATATCCGACTGAAGGCCAACTCCAAGGTGCGAAAGACCAGACCCGCGGTCAGGATCAAGACAGCCATACCCGTCAGGCCATAAGTCCCCCGGTTGACCACGATGCCGCGCAGCTTCGATAAAAAATCCTCACTGGCGAAAGGAATGACCGCCCGGATATACACCTCCAAATGCTCAAAAAGGGCCTGTTCGCTAGCGTAGTCTTGGCTCAAATGCTCAAGCACATAGCCAGCCACCGAGAGCAGCAGCATGACAAAAGGAATCAAGCTGAGCATGGCATAGAAAGAAATCGCCGCGGCCATGACATGGCAGTCATCTCGAAGAAAGCCGCGAAGGGTCCTGCCAATAGTGCGGAGCACACCGTGTAAGCCTGGCAAATGATAAATGCCTAGCCCCGCCTCCGTTGCGAAGTCACGAAAACAGCCAAGACGCTGCCGTATACCCCTCAAGTTTTGCCCTTTCGGCGGATTTTATTCCTTTTCTGTGTGCCCTTGGTGCCTTTCACCTTTTTGACAGTTCCCTTGCGGGCTTTCTTGGCTGGGGCTTTCTTGGCTGGGGCTTTCTTGGCTGGGGCTTTCTTGGCTG
>JAUVAM010000201.1 GCA_030591745.1 Deltaproteobacteria bacterium | reverse complement strand
GAGCACGTTCAAAACGCTTGTCGGAGCGAACGATACCGACGTAGTTCCACATGAACCGCCGTATCTCGTCCCAGTTTTGGCTGACAACCACCATCTCGTCCGAATCCACGGCTTCGCCGCTGTCCCAGAGAGGTGGTGCCGAGGAAAAAGCAGGCGCCTGGTCGCGCCAGTGGATTGCGTCTCGAGCCGCGGCCCGACCAAATACGACTGCCTCCAGAAGGCTATTGGAGGCCAAGCGGTTGGCGCCATGCAGGCCCGTGTTGGCCGTTTCGCCGATGGCATAGAGGCCCGGCAAAGAGCTTCTGCCGTGCTGATCGGTGCGAACGCCGCCACAAAAGTAGTGGGCGGCCGGCACCACCGGTAATGGGGTGGTGGTCATGTCCAGTCCGTAGCTCAGGCAGCGTTTGTGGATGTTGGCGAATCGTTGGGTCACAAAAGAAGCATCCAGATGGGTCATGTCCAGCAAGACGTGATCGTCGCCTCGTTTTTTGAGTTCAAAGTCGATTGCACGGGCTACGATGTCGCGTGTGGCCAGGGAGCCTCGCGCATCATAGGATCGCAAGAACTCCGAACCATCCGCCAGTCGGAGTTTGCCACCTTCGCCGCGGAGCGCCTCTGACAACAAGAAATTTTTGGCCTGAGGGTGGTAGAGGCAGGTCGGGTGGAACTGCACGAATTCCATGTTGGACATTTCGGCGCCTGCCCGATAGGCCATGGCCATGCCATCACCTGTGGCCATGTCCGGGTTGGATGTGTAGACGTAGACTTTTCCCGCCCCGCCCGTGGCCAGAACGGTACAGCGTCCGAGGAAGGTTCCCATGGTGTTATGGCTGTGGTCCAAGGCATAAACACCACGGCAAACGCCGTCTTCCTCGATGAGGTTGACTGCGATTCGGTCTTGCAGCATGCGGATGTTGGGGTGTGCGCTGGCGGCCTTGGTCAGAGCCATCATGATTTCATGACCGGTGAAATCGCCGGCGTGGAGCACCCTGCGTTTGCTGTGCCCGCCTTCTTTCCCCAAGTCCCAGTCCTCAAGTTGTTCTTTGCGGCTGAAGGGGACACCCAGGTCGACGAGGTGTTGGATACAATCGGGCCCCGCCTCGATGCACATGCGGACGATTTCCGGGCGGCAAAGACCGGCCCCGGCGCGTTGGGTGTCCTTTTCGTGCTCGTCAAAAGAATCTTCGGCCGATACCACGGAGGCGATGCCACCCTGGGCCCGATCGGAGGCAGATGTATCCGCGAGGCCCTTGGACAAGACGATCACTTTGCCGTGATCCGCTACATTAAGAGCAAAGGTCAAGCCCGCAAGGCCTCCGCCGATAACGAGAAAATCTGATGAGTCCATGACGCCAGCTCCTCCTCGGTTGGGCATGTTACACCCATCGCTCCCTTGGGGCCAAGTCGGATTTGGGAGGCCTGCTGTCTTCTTGCCTGGGCTGATTCTGGCGTGTTAGCATGGCGGAGCAGGAAAGGAATATGCAAAGAACCTTTTTTTACCTGTTGCTGGTGGCCTTGGCCAGCCTGTGGATTTGTCCTCGGGCCAGGGCGGAGATTTACCGTTTTGTGGACAAAGATGGAGTGGTCCACTTCTCCAACATGCCCGATGACCCACGCTACAAACCCATCGATGGTCGGCGAAAGAAGAAATCCAGGAAAAAAAAGAAGGTCTCGCGCAAGAAATACAAGAAGAAGTCGACGCGTGCTCGCCGGATCGCGGCCCGAGTCGTCAACGATTACGATGATATGATCGCCGAAGCATCCCTGCGGTTCAACATTCCCGTGCCCTTGATTCGAGCGGTGATCGCGGTTGAGAGCAATTACAACCCCAAGGCAGTCTCCCACGCTGGCGCTCAGGGATTGATGCAGTTGATGCCGCCCACGGCAGCAGATATGGGCGTGAAGGATTCCTTTGACCCGCGTCAATATATTTTGGGTGGGACGCGCTATTTGAGGTTGTTGGCCAACATGTTTGATGGAGATCTTGTGTTGACGCTGGCGGGATACAACGCGGGTCAGAAGGCGGTTATCCGACACAATATGGACATCCCTCCATTCGACGAGACTCAGCGTTATGTTCGGCGCGTTTTGCAACTCTACTATCACTACAAGAAGCAAAAGCCATGACCCGTCCTTGCTCGAGACCGGCGGGCTTAGAACCTATGGAGAACCCAACTCATGGTCGATGAAACCAACCAGGGCCCCGACATGTCAGATGATGATTGGGATGCGGATCTGGACGACGATTTTCTTTTCCACTTGGTTCAGGGTGGAGAATTAATGCGTTCAGGGCGCATGGTTGAGGCCAAGGAGCATCTGGAGAAGGCCGTTTCACTCAAGCCTGACAACGCCCGGGGCCAAAACATGCTGGGGCTTGTCTATTTCAAGCTTGGCTTGTACCAGAGAGCCATCGACATTGGTCGCTCGTTGATTGAACGCTATCCAGAAGACGTTACCTTGCATGTCAACCTGGCCATGATTCACCTCAAGATCGGGCAACTGGAGCAGGCCGAGCAGGTGCTGCACGGTGCCCTGGCCTTGGAAGCCGAACATGTCAATGCGCATCGTTACCTGGGTCTGGTTCTGGCCCGATTGGGGCGCACCGAGCTGGCTCGCGAGCATTTTCAGCGGGCAGGCGTACAGAACGTGGAGCATCTGCTTGAAGAGGGTAGGGTCGCCGCTGAGGGTGATTCCGAGTCGGATTCCGGGGAGGCTCTGGACCAGGTGGAGGCTGAGGGCTACCGGGATTTCGAAACCGCAGCGATTATCTCTGACGAGGAGGGCCAAACAGGGGAGCCTCGCCAGATGGGGGTGACGGAGTCTACCTTTTCAGATCATGGTCCAGTGGAGATGGGTTCCGACCCAGGCCCGGCGGATGACGATGAGCCGGCGCAGATGGCCTCTATTCCCCCACTTCCCGCGGACAGCCAAGAGAAAGCCTTGGAAGAGCTGTACTTGCCCGACGAGGTCGAGGATGAAGAAGTCATCCATCTGGGCGACGGTGTGGAGCAGAATATGGAAGAGACCGTCACCATGCCGGGGGCTCCCCAGGGGTCAGATGCCCGGGCCGGTTTTGCGCTAGAGGGCGGCAAATTGCAGATTGAGCTGGAGGACCAGGTTTTTTTGAGGGCTTCCGAGCTGAAATGGATCCGCGGTGATCTGAACTTCAAGGCAGTCAACAAGCGCTTCGCCGGCAAGGAAACCCGTCATCCCTTTGACCGGGGCGAACAAGCCATGATGCTCGCCGAGGGTCAGGGGCAGATCAGCATGGTCACTCAGGAAGATCGGGAACTCTTCATGCTGGAATATGCCGGGGGCCCACTCTACCTGGTGGAGCAGAATGTTTTTGCCTTCAGCTTTACGGAGGCCTGGGAGAATGGGCGATTGCCTGCCATCAAGGGGGCCGACCTTGCCATCTTTCACCTTTTCGCCCCGGCTCAGGTGGTTTTGTCTTTGCCTTGCGGATTCAGGCATTCGGTCCTGAAGGAGGGAGAGCGAATCCGCCTGCATGTGCGAGAGTTGGTGGGCTGGGCTGGAGAACTGGTGCCTAAGTTGTTTGAGCCTGAGCATCCCTTGCCGGGTGCTCTTTGGATCGAGTTGACCGGCCAAGGGGAAATCTGGTGCCTGGAGTGAGCGAACAACCAGCAAAACGCAAAACCCTGAAGGACGAGTTTTTCAATCTGCCCAACATGTTGACCATGGCGCGCATCGCCGTGATCCCCCTGGTCTTGTTTTTCATTTACTACGAAAGTCGCATGAACAGCTTCATCGCGGCCTGTCTATTTTCGGCAGCCTCCGTCACGGATTTTTTTGATGGGTGGCTGGCGAGGCGAATGGGTTTAATCACCGTACTGGGCAAGTTCCTCGACCCGCTGGCCGACAAACTGCTCGTCATGTCCACCTTGGTGATGCTCGTGCCTTTGGGCCGCATACCTGCCTGGGTCGTCGTGCTGCTTTTGGCCCGGGAGTTATCCATCACGGGATTGCGTTCCATCGCATCCAGCGAAGGCATGGTGATTGCGGCAAGCCAAGGCGGCAAGTGGAAAACGGCTTTCCAGCTCACGGGCATCCTGGGACTCCTGGTGCACTATCCTTATCCCGTGGTCATCATCACCCCAGGCCTGCACGATTTGGTGGTGGGCACCTGGTTGCATCACTTGTTGGCGGACTGGGGCATCCCCTTAAGGCCATGGGTGGACTTCCACGTGGTCGGCTTGTGGCTGATCTACATCTCCCTATTCTTCAGCATTTTCTCCGCCTGGCAATACATCGGCCGTTTTGGCCGCGCGGTCACGGGCGGGAAAAGCAGCAGTGAAGAGGCCTCGGACTGACCCGGGTGGCGGTGATTCCCTTGGTTTTTATTCTTGACATCGACCCATGCCTATTGGATAACTGTGCGTCGTTGAGCGGGTGTAACTCAGTGGTAGAGTGCAACCTTGCCAAGGTTGACGTCGAGGGTCCGAATCCCTTCACCCGCTTTTTGTTGGCGCCATGGCCAAGTGGCTAAGGCAGAGGTTTGCAAAACCTTCATCCCCGGTTCGAGTCCGGGTGGCGCCTTCCGTAAGGCTGGTCAAATGACCGGCCTTTTTTTTGCCTATGCGGTTGGGTGATTTTGGGGGTTACGAAGTGCGCAAGCGGTCTCGTAAGGTGGTCATGCTGGTGGAGGCCGAACCAGCGCGTCGTAAATACCTGTACGACATTCTGAAGTTGACAAGGGTGGACGTCGTTTCCTGCGCCAACGAAGAAGAGGCCATGTTGGCGGCCCGTCGGGAACAGCCAAACTTGATTTTGTTGAACCTGTTTTCGGACGAGACCGAGGGGATGTCTTTTCTGAAGCAGCTCCGTTGCTATGCGCTCGGGCGGCAAATGATCGTCTTGGGCATGGTGGGCGACGAAGATGAGTCTTTGCATAAGGCGGCCTCTTTGGCTGGCTCGGATAAATTGCTCGAGCGCAACCCAGCGCCGTACTTGGTTTTGGAGTTGGTGGCCGGTTATTTGAAGATCCAGAAGATCGAAGTGCCTGGCAACATGAGACAGGAAGTGGGCGGCTCCACTGTTGCGCCTGCCCCGGAAGAGGCTCTCGATGCCGACCGGATCTCCGATCAGGATGGGGCGGAACCGGAAATCAAGCCCATCATTAAGAGCCTTAACAGCTTGCTGCGGCTCACCGAAGACGCCGGCAAGAATCGGACATAAAACCTACCAGCGCTGCATGTTGCCGGCCACGGCAAAAGCTCGCATGTCCTGGAGGCGACGTACGGCATGCAGGAAGCCCTCATAATATGCTTCGGGCGCGAAGCTGGGGTCCTGGTGGCTGTATCCTTCCGCCTTGTCCTGCAGCCAGATGGCCGTGTCCTGTCCAAATATGTCTTGTTGGCCGATGTCATCTGCCGTGAGTAAGGCCAGGCTTTGGGCGTCGTTTGGGTGTCCGTGACGGGTCCAGATTTCTCCATCCGCTTCGCCCAGCAAATAGCTGCCTTCGTGGTCTTCGATTGTTCTTGCGTTCATGTTCTGCCCTCCCAGGTTATAAGTGCCGTTTGATGGTTTCCCACATGGGAGCGATGGTGGCGGCCCATCCCTCCAGATAAGAATTGCTGTTGAATTCGGCCTCGGATCGGTGTTTTTTAAGTGCATCCCGCAGGCCCGCCGGCGGATTGCCGTGCAAGCTGTTGAGCCGAGACTGGTGCTTCATTTCTCCAAGTTCGCGTAGTTTCGCCAGGGTGGATTGATTCTCGATCCAGGCCCTGGCGTCGACGCTGCCGAGCAAGAACCAATGATCCGAGCTGTCTTCGCATTCGCGGCGGAGCCGCTCAATGAGTTGGTTCATGCGGTTTAGATCGGTGGGTATGTCCAGCAGCCGGCGAACTTCGCGCCTTAGCGCGTCCTGGCAGATTCTAGACAAGTTGATGGCTTGCCTGACTTGCCTGTTGCCGAGTTGCTCTTTGAGCTCGGCGGGTATGGATATCGTAATGCGTGGCATAGTAGTATGTATAAATCGTCAATAAAGTACATACTTCTATCTTGGGGCTCTGTCAATTTTTTGCTTGGTTTCTTGGCGACCTTGCAGCAAGGTATGGGCCGTGCTAGACCGCCATCTAGCCGACGCTAGATTAGGAGACCTTGTGAGATTTCCCGGACACCGCATTGCCAAGCATTATTTCCCGGTGACAAAAAAACGAAGTCGCGTCGGGGTGCGTCAAGAGAACGAATCTCAGCGATGGAATCTCTTGGGGCTGGATCAGATCGTGGTGGACGTGGAGGTTTCAGGGAGCGCTGACTTGCTTAAAGAGCTCGGTCTGGAGGCCGGCGAGTCCGTACTCTGGGATGATGAGGTTCTGTCACGGTGGCGGGAACGCTTGAATTCGGAAGCGTGTCGGGTCTCCGCCGGGGGTGCGGTCGGCAATACGGTGAACAATTTTACCTATTTGTCAGGCGAGCCGGCTACGCTCCTCGGTGCGATTGGGGATGGCATTCGTCCAGGTGAACCCGCGTTTCAGTATGTGGCCCAGACCCCTGGGGCTGTGGATTTGGGTCGCCTCCGGTCCGTGTCTGGCTCCATTGCCACTGCGTTCACCTTCATCGGCCCCGAAGGGGACCGCACATTTGCCGTAGCACCAGGCATTTCCAATGAGTATCCAGAGGATGCGCTTCCTTTGGAGGTGGTTCGACAAGCCCCGGCGGTGTTGACGACTTTGTATTGCTTGAGGGATCCTGCTTGGCCCATCGCCCAGGCTGCCGAGCGGATGATGCGTGAGGCAAAAGACGCAGGAGTGCCTGTGGCGCTTGGGATGGGAACGGCGGGTCTGGTTCGGGAGCGCCAGGCGTATGCAGTGGACTTGCTCAAGCAATATGTAAACCTGGCTGCCATGAACGCCGATGAGGCCGAGGCCTTGACCGGTGAGCGAGATGCACTCTTGGCCTGCCGCAAGTTG
>JAUVAM010000125.1 GCA_030591745.1 Deltaproteobacteria bacterium | reverse complement strand
TTCGCGACGCTCCTGCTGCCGTCAAGCAACAGTTCGAATGACAGGGAAGATGGTCGGCGTATGTTCGATTTTTGATTTTCTTCAGATCTGAAAAGAAATTTTCCCTGTCTATCAACTCGATCCCCGCGTTTGACCATCAATCGACGACGAAATCTGAATTCGTCTCGACTTCCGTCGAATCAAGCGCCCCTCTTCTGCTTTGGTCGTCGTTTGTCGGAAAATCGTCAAAGATTTCGACAACCGTGCCTCCGTCCCCGAACTACGTCCCCGAACTAACTGTCTGGCTGGCCGGAAAGACGCACCAGCATATCCACCATGAGTTGGCGTACTGCGGCGGGGTCGGCCGGGTCCAGTGGTGTCACCCCGTCCGCGGAAGCCGCACCGCCCGCGGCAACCTGGAAAACGGGGACGTCGAATTCGCGACGCAAACGATCCGCCATCAGACCCATGTCCCAGGCTATCTGCTCTTTTGGGCCAGCCCAAGCGACCAACCCAGCGGACAGGCCTACTGCCAGAGGTGCCCACAAGGGGGTCCAGCGATCTTCGGCGGGCAAGAGCATGAGATCCAGCACCAGGTTTTCGCTTAGCGCCAATTGACCCAACTGACCGAAACCAAAACGCAGCGCTTCGACTTGTCCACCCAACTCAAAACCAGGCAGGCGCCGCAAAGATGTCAGCAGGGCCTTCAAAAATACATCGGAGGGACAGATCACACCCAGCTTGCCATGAGTCGTTCGCCCAGAAAGACTTTGATGCCTTGCCAAGCGCACCTTCAACTCGTAAAGCAAATCATGGCTGAGCATGGGCAGCTCATCAGGAGGCTCGTCACGAACCTCCTCCAATGCCCTGAGCGCGCCCTTTTCAAATAAGGTTCGAATGGCCCGGCAAGTTTCATAATCAGAAACCCGTGAGTGCTCCACCAACTCGTCCACCGTGTGGTAAAACTCCAACAGGCTCAATATCTGTTGCGTTACCGGATGCAGACCTTCAAAGCGGTCCAACACCTCCTGATCGGCAGCCAGGCGCGCATTGCCTGCCGGCAACTCCTGAAGCAACAACTCCAGTTCATCGGATTGACGCGCGCCTTCGATGAGCAGCATGTCGGTGGAACGGCGAATGTTCAAATCGCTGGTGACCTGCTCGGGCATGAATGCAAAGCTGCCCTCTTTCCACTGCAGCATGCGAAAAAGGGCCTTCTCCGAACGATGGCGCCCCAACCCAGCATGCACCACGTTGCCGTCGGCCACAAAAACCTGACCGACCAGGTCACCCAATTCCACCTCCAACAAACCCGTCTTTGAGTTGAGCTTAAAAATTTGCAAAAGATCCACCAGGGCGATCTGGCCCAAGCGACCCTCGATCTCGGTCCCGCCCTCGCGGACCTGCCGGGCGGTCGCCATGCGCCGAAAGACCGTACCCACCAGACCCAAAACTTCGTCAGGGTGGAAAGGTTTTTGGATGAAAGCCTCGCGGTAGCCCCAAAGAGCGCTGTCGTCTTCTTCTCCCACGCCCATGATGATGACGGGGATATTCTCCGTGCGAGGATTGGAGCGCAGGATGCGGATGTACTTTTTGGGTGGTATCAACGCACAGTCGGCGTCAAAGAGCACCAGGTCCGGGTGCACCAAAATGGCCTTTTCCAGAGCCCGACTGCCATCTCGCGCCGCCCGAACGTCATAGCCCTGCTCGTGGAAGGCGTTGCCCAAGACCTTGAGCACCTCCCGGTCCGGGTCGGCAACGAGAATCAGCTTGCGTTCCGGCATCAGTACTGCCTCTGGAAGTTATAGTGCTCTTGCAACTTAGCGATCATGTTTTCGACCAGGGTGGTGTCGGAGCTATGAAAGCCAACAATCCGCCCTTCGGTCTCTTCCTGCCCCACAAAGGCATACGCCAGGTGTTCGGCCAAAACCAACAGCATGCGGCAGCGATCCACCGACTCGTCCTCCAGGGCCACACGAGTCACCGAGGGTTGCACCGAGGTCCGTTCGCCCTCAATCCGCCTGCCGAGCACATAGGCCCTGGCCCGCTTGCTGGCACCCACGATCTGCTCCACCGGCCGCAAGCGCTCGGTCAACTGACCACCCACCGAGAAGAGGATGGCTCTTCGCTGCGGATCGTCCACCGCCTGCATGCTCACCGCGGACTCAATGGCCGCCAGGCTCTCCTCGTCCAAAATTAAGTGAGCATTTCCACCGGGTCCGTCCTCCGCCAGCCTGAAGTTCTCAGATGCTTGACCCAGGGGCATCTCGTGCTCTTCCCGCCGCCCCACGAGAGCTCGACTGGCGTCCCACAAGTCCTTGACGTCCAATCCCAAGCGCCGATAAATGCTGGCGCGGGCTTGATCCATGCGCTGACGACAAACCATCAACAATTGATCGAAGTCGCTGCCATTCAAAGGAAAGGTGGCCGTACCCATGGTGATGTTGACCGGATAATCCCGCTTCATCTGGCTAATGAAAGTATCGGCCTGAAAGGTATCATGGCAACGACGGATGAACATGCGCGCGCCCAGTGCATCAGTCTCTGGCAGAAGCACATAATATTCATCGTCAGAGACCCTGGCCAAAATGTCCGAATCTCGAACCACGCGAGAGATGCTCTCGGCCAGCTTGCGGGACATCTGGTTACAAACTTCGGCCTTGAAGTGCTGGCGCAGAAAATCGAAACGGTCGATGATCACCGTCACCAGAGAGAATGAGCGCCCATAACGACGCGCCTTGTATATCTCTTTGCCCGCATAGTCGATGAAGTAGGTCAAATTGTATGCGGTGGATTCTTGATCGCGCAATCCCAGTCGTTCCAGTGCCTGAAAGCGCCGTGCATTCTTGATGGCGATGGCCGAAAACTCGGCCATGGTCCGCGCGATGTTGCCATCCCGCTCGGTGAAATCAGCTCGCAATTTATCCAACAGGGCCAACAACCCCACGGGGTGATCTTCGACCAAAAGGGGAATAAAGAGGGCCTCTCTGGAATAACCCGAGCGATTTTCCATCCCAAGAAGGCTTGCCGGATCGGCGAAAAAGGGACGTCCGCTCCAAAAGTCGTCGGCTGTGTCGCTATTACCCAGCTGAATGGCAGTGGGTACGTCCTGCAAATCCACCAACCCTCGATAACCTGTCAGGTTAAGCTTTTCCACTCCATCCGAATCGGGTCGCCCCTCCGGCGAGGTCAGCCACAGGACCCCGCCCTGCGAGCCCGTGGCTTGCAACATATGACGGAGGATCATCTCCACCAGATTCTCAAAATCAAGGGTAGACAGAATATCCAGGCAACGCCGATAAACGGTCTGGGCCTGAAGGTACTGCATGCTTTCGTCAAGCAGCTTGGTCTGTTGATCCATCAAGCGACGTCGCTCAAGCAGGCGGTCCAACGTCAACAAGAGTTCATCCCGGTCCACCGGCTTGACGAGATACTCGAAGACACCCATGCGCATGGACTTGACCGCCAACCGCACATCGTCACGCTGGGTAACGACAACGATATCCAGTTGGGGATAGAGTCCGTTGACCCGCTCGGTCAACTGCAATCCATCTATGCCCTCCATCAGCAGGTCGGTGATTAGGATGTCGAAATGATCACTGGAGAGGATCTCTAAGGCTTCTTCGCCGCTCTTGGCGGTACGCACATCATAACGCCGTGAGGCTAAAATGTCTGAGAACAAACGAAGATAGAATTCCTCGTCGTCCACGAGCAGAATTCGGATGTTGCTCATGACTCCCAGGCCGCCAGATCGGCGAATTCCCCACGAAAGACCTCAAGGGCCGGGCCGCGCATCCACACCGCTGAAAAGTCCGATTCTACCTGCACAAATAGACTGCCGCCTGGCAAATTGACGCGGATCTCCCTATCGAAATCCACCTTGCCAATACGTGCCGCAGCAGAAGTCGCGGCACAAGCCCCCGTGCCGCAAGCCTTGGTAATACCGCAGCCCCGCTCGTAAACAACCAAATCGATCTCGCCCCGACTCTTGACTTCAGTGAACTCTACGTTGGTCTTGTTGGGGAAGAGAGAATGGTTGGCCAACATCGGGCCCCGCTTGCGCGCCATGGCCAGATCCGCCTTCTCGAAGAGCACTGCGTGGGGATTGCCCATGGACACCGCCGTGAGGCAAAAATGCAAGCCATCGACCTCCAAATCCTCCTCAATGCAGTTCCCAGAGCGACCTTCCATGGGCACCTCTTCACAATCGAAGATAGCCGGGCCCATGTTGACGGTCACTGTTTCGACCTTGCCGTCGGCACCCACCTGCAGCTTGCAGGTCAGCACACCCCGACCGGTCTCGACCCGCACCTCTGAACCCTGGACCATACCGTGGTCCACCAAGTACTTGACGAAACAGCGAATGCCGTTGCCGCACATCTCAGGTTGAGAGCCGTCCGCATTGTATATGTGCATCCGATAGTCACCGGATTCACTGGGCAAAACGGTCAAGACGCCGTCCGCGCCGATGCCCATGTACCGGTCACACATCTGCTTGGCGTGCCCGGCTTCCACCAACAGGCCACCCTGGGTAGCATCCATTACAATGAAATCGTTACCCAAGCCGTGGATTTTCCAAAATGGGATCATAGTTCGCCATCGCAATCGTTGGTTTTCGACTGCCTGAACTTAGCCGTGAGACAAGGGGCATGTCAACAAAATTGGAGGGTTAGCGGCTTAGCGCCGGCGAAGGCCGAGCTGGGTGTGAAGGCCGTCTTCTGTGAACTCCACCGTGGCGCGGATCGATCGGATGCTGGCCAGAAGTTTTCCCAAGGGAGAGTCGGTGGGGATTTCTTTGCCTGCGACGAAACGCCACAGAGTTCCGTTACCACTGGATTCGACAGCTCCCTCGGCCGGCAGCCAGCGATAGCTGTTGCCCAGCACCGAACGGATGCGATAACCCAAAACCCGCTCCGCCGGGGCCAATGCTTCAGGACCCAAGCCCACCGTTCGGGCCACCAATGCCAGATCCAACAAGTGATTCCGTTCGGCCTCGATGGCTTCTCGGCCCAGTTCCAGGTCAACGAAATGCAGAGCATGCTTGGCCCGATCCACGTGGAGACGCAAGCCCATGTGTCCTTCGGCAGCGCCACCAAGGGCCTTGACCACCGCCTGAGGAGAGGCAGCCTGGTCCCGCGCATCCACGACCTTCTTCAGGGCATCGAGTTGGGTGCTCAGGTAAAGCATGTCGCCGACGGCACCGTAATAGAGGGCCGCTTCGGCAAGCTCTTGTTCAGCAGCCCCCCCGGGTACGGCCCGGATGGCTGTAAAAACGGTCTTTTTGTAAGGTTCGGTTGGCACAAACTCCACCAAACCCGGGGCGCTGGTGCGCACCATGCTCCGGAAGGCCACCAGAAACGCCGCGAGACCGAATTTGCTCTTTACTTCCACGGCCAGCACCATGGGCACTTGAAAAAGGCGGTCCAGTTTCATGTGTTCGCAGCCAGCGGCCAATACCGGGTGGTCCTCCACCCAAAACTCCACATGCTCGCCAATCCATTCGACCGTGACCTTGTCTTGGCCCGGCAGCATCCTGACGGCGACTTGCTGAAGCTCTCGATAGTCTTTGCCCTGGGGGTTCAAGTGCCCAGCCCAGTGAAAGATGACCGGCCCTTGCCGCAAGTTGGGCTCCAAAGCGACGACCTTGCCGCCCATGTTGCCCTTGACCCGCTGGTACTCACTGTTGTCAATGAGCGGCAGGATGGTCATGTCGATATCGAGGTCTTTGTCCGCCCGGATGCGAATGCCCACGGGGTCAAAGTAGCGCCGCCAGTAGTCTTGGTATGCATCCCTGAAACGCTCGTACTCTTGTTTCTCCTGCTCGGTCACCAGATTGATCCCGAGCTCTCGGTTGGGTTTCAGGTATCCAATTCGCCCATAACGCTTTGAAGTGGCCTGAAAGGTGCCGGCATCCCAAGAAAACTTGTCCCCGCGCTCGGTTCTCAACTGGACCGGATCAAGATAGGCCCCCTTGATGAGCTTGGCGTAAGAGGGCACGGATTTGCCTGGGTTCTCCCAAAGATAGAGCAAAGCCGCATTCTTGATCATCTCCAGGCTGGTCATGGCCTCGATACGCCTTTTTTCCGCGATGCGCAGCCGTGGCCCAACCATGTATCGCAGCCAGGGGTCGGACAAGAAAATAAAGCCATCCTCCGTCTTGTCGGCTTGTGGGTAAAGTTTGCGCATATAGACAAAGTCCTTGCTCTTCGCCAGAGAAGGCAGCTTGCCCTTAAATGTGTCGATGATGCGCTTCATGGCCATCGGGCTGTTGGCGTAGACCACATAGTCAGCGCCCAGCTTAGCTCGGTGGCAGAAGACGCGTCGATCCGGAGTCGCCAAGACCTGCACCTCGATGCCCCGATGGACAAAGCGGCTCTCCTTCAAGTCCGCGTTGGCCTTACGCGCCTCGTCCAGGTATCTCCCCACCGCCGCCTCGAACAAGGTCACGGATTTCAGATGAAAGATGATGCTGAGGTCACTTCCCTCTCGAAGATAAGGATCCCCACCCGTCAAGACCAAACTCTCGACCACGGTCGGCCCCAACATGTCGCTCAACCAAGAAGCCCTGATGCATATCTGTTTTTCGATTTTGTCCTTGGTACCAAAATCGCGGCCGCCCACCTCCACCATGCCCAACAGCGAACCGCCCCAATCGTGCACCATGTCAAAGAAGCGCCTGAAGGAACGGTTGGTACGGAACCGAATGTAATACTGGTCCTCTGGCACCAGGCTCGCCTCGGCATCCACCGCAGGAAGCGCAGGGCCGATCATTTTCTGCCAGGGATGAGAGCGAACCTTCACCCCGGCGATGTCGTCGACCTTGATCTTGCGTTTGCCGCTGTCTGGTTGCCCGTCCCGCATGCGATCCAGCTGCAGGGACTCTTGCAGGGCCAAGCCACCGGTCGTGATTTCATACAAACCACGGCGCCCGATACCGCGGATGGGACGAGGCAAGGCCAGCTTGCGACCGTCCTTTCCCAGACGAACCTTCAGGCGCTCCCAGGCATAGGCGTAAAAACTCTGATCGCGAGGAACACGAACGGTCGACAGATAATCCGCCTGGGCGCGCCAATAAACCTTCTTAAGACCCTTGGCTCGTTTGGCCTTGCCAAGCACCAGACGCAAAGGCAGCCATCGGTAGCTGCCGTCCGCTTTAGGACAACGCAAGCGCAATTCCAGAGACTTCGGACGCCCGACAAAGCGACCGACAAAAGCCACTTCCCGGGGGGGGCGAACACTGCGAATACGCCAGGCCGGCACAGGCTCCGGCCCGTCGGACAAAAGCCGAAAAATCCGACCCGTGGCCTCGTCCTGAGGCACCAGCTCCAGAGCGTCCACCGGCCAATCATGATGACCGAACTTGACCCCCGACAATTCAACAAATCGTCCATGTCGATCGGGCACGCCCTCATCCGGCCAGCTCAGCCGGACCTGAAAATAGCTCTCCGCCTTGCCGCGCTGCAACTCCAGGGAAAGCAATTTGGCCTCGGCAGGGCCCTTGGCTTTTTCAGCAGCCCCCGAATCGACAGCAAGCAAAACCAACAAGCACCCAATCGCCCACGCGCGCATGTTTCACCTTCCCTTCATCTTCTTCATCCATGAATTCGGAGGCCAGTCTAACCAAAAGGGCCCTCGGCCACAATTAATCCAGAATACCCCTGGCAATCCAGAATGCCACTGGCTTGACAAGGAGTACCAAGAGAGTAGACATGCCCCATGCCCCGTTCCCTACAAAACGGCATGCTGCTCATGGCTTTCGCCGCTCTGCTCTTTGCGGGCATGTCGGCTTTGGCAAAATTGGCCGCCCAGCAGGTGCCTTCATCCGAGGTGGTCTTCTTTCGTTCTTTGTTTGCCAGTCTGATTCTTTTGTCGATCCATGGCAGTCGGCGGCATGCGGGCCCTTGGCTGGGCAAACGGAAGAGCCTGCTCTTGCTTCGCGGGAGCCTTGGCTCGGCCGGTTTGCTCTTGTATTTCTACGCGCTGGATGGATTGGCGGTGGCCGACGCCATGCTGCTCAACCAATGTTCGCCCTTGTTTGTTCTCTTTTTGGCCGTGCCTTTTTTGGGGGAAAAACTGCGCCTGCTTCAGGTCCTTGTGGTGCCTTTCACGGCAGCGGGCGTTCTCTTGGTCATTCGGCCTGACCTCAATCTCCTGAATCCCTATG
>JAUVAM010000107.1 GCA_030591745.1 Deltaproteobacteria bacterium | reverse complement strand
GCCCTCTACGGCGCAGCCTGAGCCGGGCTGGCAATAGAAATCCCCCAGTTCATTTTCTTCGCATCGACCCGAGCAGCATTCGGATGAGGCGCTGCATTCCTCGCCGTCAAGCTTGCAGACCTGCACGGCACAGAAGCCGTCGATGCAGCGCAAAGAACAGCAATCAGTGGAAAACTCGCAGGCGGCATTCAGACCCAGACAATCTTCATCTTGATTGGCCGGCAAATCGGCCCCATCCCCGCCGCCGTCTTCAATCGATGCGTCCGGGCCACCGTCGCTGGAATCGGCCGTGTCGTCACTACAGCCGCCCAAACTCCAGGAAACCAGAACCAGTGTCAGGGTGGAGAGAAGCAAGAGTTTGGTTTTCATGAGCACTCCTTTGATTTTTGATTGCCTTCATTGTAGCCAAAGAGGAGAAGTTTGGGTAGTTTCGCTTCGGTCGAGGGCATAGTATGATACGCCGTCAAGCGGCGCGGAAAGCGCCAGAGGAGTGAATACATGCGGACCTACAGGGCCCATTTCGTGACCATGGCCCCCCACGCGGGGGTTTTGCCCGACCCGACCTTGCAAGAAATCGCCATGGTGGGCCGGAGCAACTCAGGCAAGTCCACGCTCATCAATTTCGTTGTGGGCCAGCGGCATTTGGCGCGGGTTTCTCAGCGTCCGGGTAAGACCCGGGCCATCGTCTTCTTCGATGTGGAGGAGCGCTTTCACCTGGTGGATCTGCCGGGCTATGGCTTTGCCAAGACTTCGCAGAAAGAGCAGGCCCAATGGGAGCGCTTGCTCTTGGCGTATTTGGATCCCCAAGCCCGGCCCTTGGTCGGGGTCCTGGCCCTTTTCGACATGCGACGTGATCCGGATGACTTGGATATGGCCATGGTCGAGATGTTGCGTAGTGCGGGCATCGCCTGGCGCGCGGTTTGGACCAAGGCCGATAAGCTGAAACCATCCCAGCGGAAAAATCGGGTACGCAAGTTGAACGAGCTGCTCGGGGCCGAAGAGCCCGGCCTGATGGTTTCGAGTCAGGCCAAATTGGGTCGCGATGACATCTGGTCATGGGTGGACGAGCGTTTGGGGCCGGAGGCGCCTGCGTGAGATCGACTGGGCCACATGCTTGTTTGGCCTGTCTTGTATTGGGTCTTGGTTTGGGTCTCGTGCTTGTGTCGACTGCGGGCGTGGCTCGGGCTGCTCCTCCGGATGCCGTGTTGCAGCCGGAAGAAGTCCTGGTGGACGAGGTGGTGGCCGTGGTCAACAAGCACGTCATTACCTTGAGCAAGGTGCGCCAGGAGTCGGCTCTGATCCTGGTGGAACGTCGCGGAGAGGCCGGCTTGTCGCATCAGGTCACCAAGGCCTTCATGAGCCAGGTCTTGGATTTTCTGATCAACCAGCAGGTCTTGCTGGATGAGGCACGTCGAGTCAAACTGCCCCAGGTGAGTGATGAAGAGATTCGGCGTTTGCTTAGCGGATTCAAGGCGCGATTTCTCGATGCCGAGACATTTGCTCGTTTTCTTTTTGCTCACAGCATGACCGAGGATGGCATCGTTAAGGTTTTGGTCAGGCACCTCAGGGTTGAGCGATTGAAGGAAAGCAAGGTGCGTTCGATCCCCAAGCTGAGTGAGGACCGTGTGCGCTCTTACTACGAGGCCAATCGGGCTCGTTTCGGTGGGGCGGATTACAAGACGGTGGCCGAGGCCATTCGTCACCGTCTGGCAGGCGAGCGCAAGGACAAGGAATTGGCGCGCTGGGTTTGGGCGCTTAGGCGGCGTGCCGAGGTGAAGGTCCTGGTCGAGATTGCTCATGCGGAAGGGGACGCCCCGTGAGTGATGTCGACCGAATGCTGCTGGCCGATGCAAGCCCCGCGGACATGGACGACATCCTTTGCGTGGAGAAGGCCTGCTTCAAGGACCCCTGGGCTGCGTCCAGTTTTCTTGCCGAGATGGAACATCCCTGGAGTTTTTTCCGAGTCTTGGGCCCCGCTGGGGCGCAGGGGCGTGAATTGACAAAGATCATAGGCTTTCACATCGCCTGGTTTTTGGATGGAGAGATGCACATTCTCAATCTGGCGGTGGAGCCGGCTTCTCGGGGTCAAGGCATGAGCCGCGTGCTATTGACGGATGGTTTGGAGGCATTCGCAAGCCGGGGCGGGGGCACGGTCCATCTGGAGGTGCGCCGCTCCAATCTGGCGGCCCAGGGGCTTTACCACGGCTTTGGATTCAAGGCGGTGGCCATTCGCGAGGGCTATTATCGGCGTGAAAAAGAAGACGCCATCGTCATGATGTTGCCGGTGGCTTCATCCGCGGCCGAAGAATTCGAGGCGAAGGTGATCGCGAGGACAGGCTCATGAAGGCTTGTCGAGAAGAGGCCAGGCTGGTGGATCTCACAGCCGTTTCGGCAGACTGTGTCAGATTGGGCTTTGATTCGCCCGAGGTGGCGTCCAGGGCGAGACCGGGGCAGTTCGTCATGCTCGGCCCGCTGGCGGAAGACTCCCTTGATCCATTTCTGAATCGGCCATACTCCATACATCGTCAGCCTCAGTCTGGACGGATCGAGCTCCTGGTGGCCCGGGTGGGGCGAGGTAGTCAAGCCCTGGCCGAACTGCAGGTGGGTGCGAGTCTGCCCCTGTTGGGGCCTTTGGGTCGTGGTTTTTCTTGGACAACGCCGCCCGCCCAGGCCTTGTTGTTGGGGGGAGGCGTGGGCGTCGCGCCCTTGTTCTTTTTGGCCGAGACCTTGGCGAGCCAGGGCGTGAAGGTTTGTCTGGTGCAGGGAGCAGCTACGGCCGCGCGATTGGTGTCGACGGAGCCTCTCTTGCGATCGGGCGTGGAGGTCATCGTTTACACCGACGACGGCAGCGCGGGCCTCAGGGGTTTGGCCACCGAAGGAATCGAGTATTGCTTCGATGAGCGAAAGTTCGATCCCAAGCTGCTTTACGTTGCTTCTTGTGGACCGACCCCCATGTTGCGCGCCTTTGCCGCATGGGCTGAGGGAAGAGGCCTGTCCGCCCAGCTGTCTTTGGAGAACCACATGGCCTGTGGAACCGGTGCCTGCATGGGCTGCAGCTTGATCATGGGCAAGGATGCCAAGCGGGTCTGTGTCGAGGGGCCGGTTTTCGAGATTGAAGAGGTGGTTTTGTGAGCCAAGTCGTGGATATGGGGGTACGTATCGGCAGGCTGGCCCTGAAGAATCCGATCATGACAGCCTCCGGCACTTTTGGCTTCGGGGTTGAGTACGAAGGGCTGATGGACGTGGGGGCCTTGGGTGCCATCGTGACCAAGGGAATCAGCTTGGAGCCGAGGCTCGGCAACCCGGCTCCCCGGATCGCCGAGACCCCGGCTGGTTTGCTCAATGCGGTGGGTCTACAGAATCCGGGCCTGGAAGGTTTCGTCGAAGACAAGCTCCCCTGGTTGCGCCAGGCAGGGCCGGCGGTGGTGGTCAATATTCTAGGCGACCGGGTTGAGGATTACGCGAGCCTGGCAAGGCAACTGGATGCTTTGGATGGTGTGGACGCCCTGGAGGTGAATATTTCCTGCCCCAACGTGGCGGCCGGCGGTATCGCCTTTGGCTCTGATCCATCGGCAGCGGCGGAGATCAGTGCCGCCGTGGTCGAGAATACGACGCGACCGGTCTTGGTCAAGCTCTCTCCCAACGTGACCGATTTGGTCGCCATCGCCAAAGCGGTGGCCGCCCAGCGGGTGGACGGTTTGACTTTGATCAACACCCTGAGGGGGATGGCGATCGATCCCCACACGGGTGAGGCCCGGCTGGGCAATGGCATCGGTGGACTATCCGGGCCGGCCATCCGGCCGATCGCCGTGCGCGCAATTTACGAGGTACACCAGGAAGTCGAGCTGCCCATCGTGGGCTGCGGTGGCCTCATGACGGCCCTGGATGCAGTGGAGTTCTTGCGGGCAGGTGCCAGCGCGGTGCAGGTCGGATCGGCCACTTTTCGTCGGCCCGATGCGGCAATCGAAGTTTTGTCAGGTTTGCGCGCTTTTTGCCAAGAACAACAACTAGATGCTTGCAGGTTATTATCTGGTGCGGTATCAGTCAGAGGGGTCAAAGGGGACCCCCGAAAGGAAGCACAAGATGCCTGAGCCAAAGGGCCCGGCCCCTGAGCAAGGTGCCCCCGAGCAGGGTGGCGAGCTTCCGAAGCGTTTCGGCAAGTATCTTCTGGCCGAACGCATCGCTCAGGGCGGCATGGCCGAGATTTTCAAGGCCAAGAGCTACGGCGTCAGTGGTTTCGAAAAAACCATCGTTATCAAGCGCATCCTGCCTTCTTTTTGCGATGATCAAGAGTTCATCGACATGCTCATCGACGAGGCCAAGATTTCCGCCTGTCTGCAGCATGCCAATGTTGTGCAGATTTTTGATTTGGGGCGGCTGGAAGGCCGGTATTTCATCGCCATGGAGTACGTGCGCGGTGTGGATCTCGTGGAGGTATTGACACGACTGCGCAAGGCCAAGGCACGTCTGCCGGTGGAGTTGGCTTGTTTCATCATGAGCGAAGTGCTCAAGGGCTTGGATTTTGCTCATCGGGCCCTGGGCCCGGATGGCGAAGAATTGCGGATTATCCATCGAGACGTGAACCCGGCCAATATCCTGCTTTCTTATCAGGGCGAGGTGAAGGTGGGTGATTTCGGTATCGCCAAAGCCGAGCGGCGAGATACGGAGACGGTGGGGCACGGTCTCAAGGGCAAGATGGGTTATTTGTCTCCGGAACAAGTGTCGGGTCTGGAGATCGACGCTCGCACGGATATTTTTACCGCCGGCATCACCATGTGGGAAATTTTGGCTTGCCAGCGCATGTACGGCTCGGGCACCGAGTTGGATATTCTGATGGCCATTCGAGAGGCCGAGGTGCCCGACCTGCACAAGTTTGCCCCGGAGGTGGACCAGGCACTCGTGCATATATTGGGCAAGGCCCTGGCCAAGGATCCGGCCCAGCGCTTCCAAACGGCTGGTGAATTTCGAGATGCGGTGGATGACTTTCTCTTTGATCGGGCTGTGAAGATCGACTCTTCCCACTTAGAGGGATACCTGAAGCAGCTCTTCGCCGACAGGATTAAGGCCGAGCAGGAGCGCAAAAAAGAGCGCGCAGGTGAGGTGACCCGTGTGGCTCCGCCCCGCTTTTGGATGCGCAGCCCGGGTCAGACCGCCATGGGCCCCCTGGAGATACAGGAGGTCAGTGAACTCATCGCCTCCGGTCGGGCCAACCATTCAAGCGAAGTCCTGCGTGAGGGCGGTCAATGGCACAACATCGCCTCCGTGCCCGAATTGTCTGTGCAATTGAGCAAGCTGCCCACGCCGGAAGAGTCGGATCCGGACGCGGTGGCCGATTATCAAGGCATGTTGATGGATGCCAGCTTCACCAAGCTTCTCTACCGACTGGCCATCGTCAAAGCGGAGGGGCGTCTTGTCTTGACTCGACCCGGAGTCAAAAAAGAGATTTACATGCGCAAGGGCTTCCCCGAGTTCGTCAAGTCCAACCTGGTCAGCGAACGCCTGGGTGATTACCTGGTTGCAAAAAAGGCCATCACGGAGGACCAGCGGGACGAGGCCATCAAGATCATGAAGGGTTTTTCCGGGCGTTTGGGTGACACGCTCATCGGCATGGGTTTGCTCAAACCCCACGAGCTCTTCGAATTGCTCAGCCAGCAGGTTTTGGATAAGTTTTTCGAGGTCTTCGGTTGGACCGCGGGCAACTATCGTTTTTACTCCGGGCAGACATATGAGGCGGAGATCGTGCCCCTGAAGCTAGGTGGTTACGCCTTGTTGGCGGAGGGCGTGCGGCAGAATATCACTTTGGATTTTTTGCGAAATCGCTATTTGCCCAAATTGGATCGCAAATTGAAACGCTTGGAGAATCCTTACCTGAACGCGGAAAAGCTGGGCCTGTCGCCCCGTGAGCAACGGGCCGTGGACCTGGTGGACGGCGAGCGCAGCGTGCGTGATCTGTTGGTCATGGGCGGATCGGACAGGCAGACCTTCGAAACCTCGGTTTACCAAGCGCTTTACCTCTTAGAAGAACTCGAAATGCTTGAGATCGTTTGAGACTTGCCTGAAACCGTCTTTTGGGGTCTCGGACTTGGAAAGGAGTGCATCGGTGTCGAATTTCATCGAGCAAGTGGACCGGACGCATCATTGTGGTGAACTGCGGGCGGCAGATCAGGACCAGCGTGTCGTGCTTTTCGGCTGGGTGGCTTCGCGGCGGGATCTGGGCGGTTTTGTTTTCGTGGACCTGAGGGACCGCGAGGGCGTGACTCAGTTTGTTTTCGATCCGGCAACTTCCGGCGAGGCCTTCAGTGAAGCAGGCCGCATTCGACCCGAGTGGGTCGTGGCCATCAGCGGTACGGTGCGGTCCCGGGGCGCCAATGCAAACGACGACTTGCCCACGGGCGCCGTAGAGGTTTTGGCCGACGAGCTGCACGTTTTCAATGCCTCGTCGGTGCCGCCTTTTCAACTCATCGACAACGTGGACGCCAGGGAAGAACTCCGCTTGCAGTCTCGCTACCTGGATTTGCGTCGACCCGAGATGGCCCGCCGGCTCAAGGCGCGGCATGAGCTCACGCAGCTGGTGCGTGGGGCCTTAGTGGATGAGGGCTTTTGGGAGCTTGAAAGCCCGATGATGATCAAAAATACGCCGGGTGGGGCACGCAATTTTTTGGTGCCAAGCCGGCTGAACGCAGGCAGTTTTTACGCCCTGGCCGAGTCACCGCAAATCTACAAGCAGCTTTTCATGGTGGCGGGCTACGACAAGTATTTTCAAGTGGTGCGCTGTTTTCGTGACGAGGATCTGCGCGGCGATCGGCAGCCCGAGTTCACGCAGATCGACATGGAGATGAGTTTCGTCGCCCCGCGACACATCTTTGCAGTGGTCGAAGGCATGATGCGGCGAATTTTCGACAAGATCCTGAATGTGAAACTTGAGGCACCTTTTGCGCGGATGACCTATGCCGAAGCCATGGGTCGCTTCGGCTCGGACAAACCCGACCTGCGCTATGGATTGGAGCTGCAAGACCTGACCGAAGTGGTCCGCTCGCATGATGGCGGCGGCATCGGCATGATGATGGACGCGGTGAAGGCCGGCGGTGTGGTTAAAGGCATCTGCTTGCCGCCGGAACATACGATGAGCCGAAGTGGCCTGGACAAGTTGGAGGGCAAGGTCAAGGAAATGGGCGGAGCGGGACTCGCCAGGGCCAAAATCGGCGATGACGGTTCCTGGAATCAGACGCCTTTGGCCAAGCGCATCTCGGACGAGATGCGAACCGCCATCAATGAGGCCGCCGGTGCCGTGCCCGGCTCCATTTTGCTCATGCAGTTCGGACCGGCCAATCGCGTACATACGATTTTGGGCGGCCTGCGCACCCATCTGGCTCAGAAATTCGAGATGGTCAAAGGTGATGAGTGGAAGCTCCTCTGGATCACCGATTTCCCCATGTTCGAGACCAGCGAGGAAAGCGGCGTGGTCGTCGCCTGTCACCATCCCTTCACCAGTCCATTGGACGAAGACCTGAATTTGCTTGAAAGCGATCCTTTGGCCTGTAGAGCCAAGGCCTACGATCTGGTGCTCAACGGCGTGGAAGTCGGCGGTGGCTCCATCCGTATCCACGACTCAGAAATGCAAAACAAGGTTTTTTTGGCCTTGGGTATCGACGCTTCCGAACAGCAAGCCAAGTTCGGTTTCTTGCTCGAGGCCTTGAAGTACGGAGCACCACCTCACGGCGGTGTTGCCCTGGGCCTGGATCGCCTTTGTATGCTCTTAACCGGCGCGCCCTCCATCCGCGACGTCATCGCCTTCCCCAAAACAACCTCCGGCCAATGCCTCATGAGCGGTGCCCCCTCCGACATCACCGAAGCCCAACTCAAAGAACTCCACCTGAAAAGGGGCTAAGGGGGACGTAGCTTGCGGTTTTGCGATTCTCAGACTGGAAAGACCTGCCTCGGCTTCATGCATTTCAATCATGAACCTCATCTGGAGAATACACCCCAACACCGAGTTCCTTGTCCCATTCAGCATGCTTCTTCAGAACCCAAATGTCCTGCGTTATAATCCTGGCCTTCTTTGCCATCGCCGCCTCGACGAGCGATCTGTCGTCTTCCACGTTTTTATGCCCCCGACCCTTTAGCAGTTTTGATTGCTTCGCGGTCAGCGTAATAGTCTGACTTTTTCCAAGATGGATCAGCTTTTTCTGCTCCTCAAGCTCCCGCAACAGTGCGCATTGCTGGATCGGATGTCGGATACCCATCTGTTTCCTGATGAAGTGACCTGCTTGTTTTGCTTGGTCCACGGAAAAAACAATTTTTGGACAGACCTTGACGATCAACTCGACCAGGTCGAGCGCGGATTCATCGTCGCTATTTGGCACCACGTTTCGATTTTTTTGATCCCTTGCCTTTATTGCTCCCACGATTAGGTGTGTATCCAGGATCAGCTTCATCCCTCGCTTCAGGCAAAGACTCCGCCCACTCATGTATTAGCCCCTGTTCGACCTCAGAGAAACTTGAAACCCAGGAGTCCAAGTAACCCCGATCACTGATATCGATCTGTTTGGCGGTCACACCTTGCTCGTCATCCCTGGATAGCTCGTAAATTTTTACTTCATTCGGCTTCAGATCGTGAAGCTTGAGTCTCACCGCGTTGCCCATTGCCGCGATCAGAACCTCGCTGTGTGTGGCGACAACAATCTGGTGACCGTGACGAATGGACTCAACGAATAGTTCGGGGAGTTTCCTTTCGAATCCCGGATTCATGCTG
>JAUVAM010000273.1 GCA_030591745.1 Deltaproteobacteria bacterium | reverse complement strand
GGGTCTCTGGACCTATCGAGTTTTGGCTGTAACGGCCGCGGGCGAGACCTTGGCAGGTTACCCGCTTGTCACCGAGGTGGCTGTGGGTGAGGGCAGTGCGGTCCTGAATTGGGACGCCGTGCCGGGTGCCACCTCATACAGCATATACCGTTCAGAGGCCGTCAACGACATCAGTCGGGACACGTTCCTGCTTGTGGCGGATGTGGCGGACACGACTTACAGTGATGAAGGTGCGGCGGCCGTTGATTTGACCATGCCGGCCCCCGATGGCATCCGGCCCTTGCCGCCTGGCAGCTTGACCCTATGGCGAACCATGGTGGATGAGCATGGCGAGGATATCGTGATGGCCTCGCCTCGTGAAGGCCTGGGCGCAGCCGTGATCACCTTGGTTGACGATAGCGCACCCGAAGAACCCGAAAGCCATGTATTCGTTTACGCGGTGGGCGGTCGAGAAAGCGATGCAGTCAACACACCCTATTTGAGCACGGTGGAACGGTGTGAGATCGAACCCTTGACCGGCAATTTCTCCTATTGGACTACGGAGACCGAGACCATGACCACCCCTCGCGCCTGGTATGCTCTCATGTCAAGCCAGGGCCGATTCGAAAACCCCATGCCGGATGAAGAACCGCCTCAGCCATGTGGCGACGTAGATGGCGACGGATATAAGGACATCGAGTGCGGCGGCTCGGATTGCGACGACTCGGATGCCTCCATTCATCCAGGCGCCACCGAGATTTGCGGCGATGACGTGGATCAGGATTGCAACGGTGAAGATTTGCCCTGTGGTTGCACCACCGACGCCGACGAAGACGGCTTCATTTCCGAGACCGAATGTGGCGGCACGGATTGCGACGATGCCGATGCCGGCGTGAATCCGGGTGCCGATGAGATCTGCGGCGACGGTGTCGACCAGGACTGCGACGGCATCGATCCGGACTGCGAATGCGTGACGGACGCCGACGGCGACGGGTACATCTCGGTCGAATGCGATGGCGGCACCGACTGTGACGATTCGGATGAGACGGTGAATCCGGGCGCCGAAGAGATCTGCGAAGACGGCGTGGATCAAAACTGCGACGGGATCGATCCTGGATGTCTGTGCAACACCGACGCGGATGGTGACGGGTACATTTCCACCGATTGTCCGGACGGTACCGATTGTGACGACACCGACCCCTCCGTGCATCCCGGTGCCTATGATATGTGCGGTGATGGAGTAGACCAAAACTGCGACGGTTATGACACGATTTGTCGCGGTGGTGGTAGCCGTTTGGCCGACGACGCCATCTTTCTCGTGGCGGCCAAGGGCGATGATGAGCTCGAGACCCAGAACAACAGCGGCCTGAGCACGGCGGAACTTTGCGTCATCAGCCAGGAACCGGGCACCTTTGGAGAGATGGGTGCCTTTGCCGCTCAGGACAATGTGGAGATTTTGGATTATTGGGGCATGGAAGGCTTGCTGTATTACGACTTCGTGTTCTTCTTCAACGGCTTGCATAGTGAGACCTCTTCCTCGTGGCAGATCTTTTTGCGCAGCGAGCGACATCCCGTTGACGTGAGTCAGGTTTTGCTTAGTGATATTTTGGGCTGGCATTCCTCCGTGGCCAATCCGGGCACGGCCGCTCGCGCCTATTTCAACATCACACGGGTTTTCTCTGCTTTGATCATCACCGGCGGCATCACCGAAGATCAGTCCCTGGTAGATTACGCCTCAAGCACCCGCCAATAGTTTGCCTCTCCATACTTGATCTGGATACCCAAGGGGCCTACGATGGGGTCCAACCTGTAAGGAGAATGACATGCGGCGGAAGATCATTATTTTGGCCTGCACGGCCGTCATGGCCATGCTGGCCTTCGCAACCGTGGCCTGCAAAGACGAAGCCGTGTTGGAAGGTCGACCGGTGAGCGAGTGGGTCTCTTTGCTCAGGCATTCGGATTGGTCGATGCAGGAAAAAGCATCGGATGCCCTGGTTCGCATGGGTCCGGTGACCCTGCCTCATCTCCAGAAGGCCATGACCACCAAGGACCCGACCCTTCGTCGCTGGGCGGCCGTGACCCTGGGGCGCCTCGGACCCAAAGCCAAACCCGCTGTGCCGAAATTGCTCAACCGCATCGCACGGGAGGAAGTGCCCAACATCCGAGCGGCCATCGTGGATGCATTGGCTCTAATCGACATCAAGGACCCCAAGGTTATTGCGGAATTGGAAAAAAGAGCCAAGCGGGACGTGGATTCGGTTGTCAAATCGACCGCCAAACAAGCCTTGGCCAAGGGAAAAGAAGATCCCAAGCCCAAGGTCAAGGTCAAGGCCGGGGGCCAGGATTTGAAAAATTGGCTTCTGCGAGAAGGGGTGGCCAAGGCCATGGAGGCCAAATCGGCTGCCGCCTCCTTCGCCATCATCGCCGAGGTGGCCAGGGAAAAGAGACGGGCGGCCATCGTTTGGCCCGGTGTGGACGCCGATGTGGTGGCCTTTGTTTTTGAAATGAAGGGCGACAAATACAAGTTCCTACAGAAGGTAGGACCCTTGCGTGGGAGCGAGGCCGCGGGCAAGTTGGCCGAAGTGCTGGGCGGGGCGGATGGGCAGCATGTGGTCAGGTCCTGCGGCGTGGCCAAGGAAGAACTCGCAGCCCATTTGGCGGCCCAGGGCGCGGCTTTCGCCAAGGCCCTTGAGGACAAGAAGCCGGCGGATGCCATGGCGGCTTTTGAGCAACTGAGCAAGGCTTTTTCTTTTACTCGGGTCGCCTACGACGATTCGGTCATCAAAATGTTACGCGATGGTCTCTTTGCCCAGGCCTGGACATTGGATTTGAAGGCTGGAGGCAACCAGGTGCCGATGAACGTCAAGCTGGCCGACAAAGAAATGACCGGCATGCTCATGCTCCGACCTTGCGGAGTGGGCTTTGTGATTGGGGAATTGAAGGAGCAGAAAGCTGTGACCCCGAAGCCTGCCCCTGTTCCCTGAACTGCCAACCCATCCCCTGTCGCATCAAGCGTACCCCTTCTTGCCACCAATCCATGCGATTGGCCTCCAGGCCGCAGAGGCTGACCGCGTCACCGGCCAGGAGTCTGACGCCCCGACTGTCGGGCGCGAGCATGACCGCGCTGCGCGCATGATAGAGTACCCGATCGGCCGGCAACCTGCCCGGCCAGCGGGCTGAACTCCAGAGCAACAAGAGATGACCTGAGAGCCATCCGCGTCGGTCATCGCTGATGCGAGCAAAATCCCGCCAGGCTTTCACCGCCGGAGGCTCAGGCCTTTGTCGCCACTGAAGCCAAGTCTCTCTGGCTTCATCGTCCATCATTGAATCCAAGCCGCGTGTGGTCCAACCGAGTCGTTCCGCCAGCATGTCTCACCTCCTGATTCCAAGGTACAGCTTGGGTCTGACATGTGTTTTGATTGGCCCGGATTCAAGACTCTGGAATCAACTCTGAGTTTGGTTTTCTTTCAAGTATTCTTTTTCTTTCAATTTTTCGAAATTTGGATATCTTGTATCCAGTAGGCCTAGAATTTGAATGAAAGCGGGAGGTATAGGCTATGTCCGAGAGTCAGCAGAGTGCCCAAATTCAGCAAGTAAGTGAGATCACGCGCAAAACCCTTTCAGACCCAATCAGCATGGCCAAGGTGGGTGAGAGCATCAAGCGCATGGTGCTCCTGGAGGAGCCCGAGGGCTTGGCGCCCGTGGAAGACGACGATCCGGTTGAAGGTCCGATTTTGGGCATCGACCTGGGTACCACCAATTGTTGCTGTGCCATGGTCAAGGAGTCGGGTGGCAAACGGCCTTTCGTCATTCCCTCCAAGAAGGGGCACAACACCATCCCCTCGGTTCTGGCATTTAACGACAAGGGCAAGATGTTGGTGGGTCATGCGGCCCAAGCCCAAATGGAGATCAACCCGGCCCAAACCATCTATGGGGCCAAGCGCCTGGTGGGTCGGCCCTTCGATTCGCCGGTGGTGGCCCAGGTGCGGGACCGTTTTCACTACGATATCGTGGCTGGTCCCGACGGACTGGCGGCGGTCAAGGTGGCGGACCGAATCTTGAGTTTGGGGCAGGTCTCCACGTTCATTCTGGCGGAAATTCGCGAGAATGCTGAAGCTTACCTGGGCAAAGAAATCCAGCGGGCCGTGATCACCGTACCCGCATTTTACAATGAGAACCAGCGCCAGGCCGTGCGGCTCTCCGGCGAAATGGCGGGCCTGAAAGTGGAGCGCATCCTCAACGAGCCCACGGCCGCGGCTTTGGCCTACGGCCACGCACGGAACCTGGAAGCTCAGGTCCTGATGGTTTATGACTTGGGCGGTGGCACATTCGACGCCACTGTTTTGAACATGAAGCAGGGCTCCTTCGAGGTTATCTCCACTGGCGGCGACACCTTCTTGGGCGGTGTGGACTTTGATGCACAGCTCATGGATCACCTCCTTTTAGAGTTTCAGATCGAATTGGGCGGCAGGATGCCGGAGATGGATCGAGTGGCTTTTCTACGGGTCTTGGGGGCCGCGGAAAACGTCAAGCGGGCCCTGACCAATAAGTCGAAAGTCGAGATGAAGCTTCCCTACATCGGCAAGCTGGATGGCGAACCTTTGGATATGAACATCCTGGTCACCCGCGAGATATTGGACGAACTGGTTCGCCCCCTGGTGCAGCGGACCTTGGATACCTGCGACGCCGTGCTCGCCAATCGCTCCATGAAGGTGGAAGACATCGACGAAATCCTGTTGGTGGGTGGACAGACTCGCATGCCCCTGGTGCGTGAGATGATTCAGACGTATTTCGGCAAGGAGCCCTTGAAGGGCGTGCATCCGGACGAGTCGGTGGCCATCGGCGCGGCCCTCTTGGGTGGCTCCATGGCCGATGAAGACCAGGACATCTTCGAGTTGATCGATGTGCTGCCCATCTCCATCGGCACGGGTGTGCCTGGTGGTACTTTTAGAAACATCATCACGGGCGGCACCACTTTGCCCGCCCGGCGCATCTGGGGGCTTTCCACCTGGCATGACAATCAGACCGAGATTTTCATCCCCATCTACCAGGGCGAATCTGTCCAGGCCGACGAAAATGAGGCCCTTGGCATTTTGGAACTCAAGGGCCTAACCCCCGCGCCCGCGGGCAATGTCATCGAAGTGGATTTTTCCCTCTCATCCGAATGCCTGTTGATGGTCACGGCCAAGGAGCGCGGCGGGGCGGCCCTCAAAGATGTCTCCATCCGCTCGGCGATCGGTCTGGGCCGCAAGGCCGCCGTAGTGTCCCCGTCCAAGGGTCATACAGCCGCCGATAAAAAACCGGCCAAATCAGGCGGATTCTTCTCTCGCCTGAAAAGGCTTCTCGGCGGCAAATAGTTTCTCTAAGGGAGGGACGGAGGCATAATCGTTGGAAATTTTGGGACTAAGGGAGGGACGGAGGCATAATCGTTGGAAATTTTGGCAAATTTGAATCTGCCGATGGGCAAATTGAAAAATCGATCGCCGGTTTGAGAAAAGTGGAGATGTTTGCATGTGTAATTGTGGAAGATCGTTGATTTCGAACCGACGGGGACAAGAAAGCTTCTTTAGAGCCTCATAAAATCAAAAGCCAAATACACGTCGACCTTCTTTCCTGTCATTCGAACTGCAGGTTGACGGCAGCAGGGGCGTCACGAACTGGATGGAGGTCAATGGCCTTGGTCTATGATGTATCCGGCGGGTCCTCGTCAGAAGAACTTTTCTTTTTTTTCCGCATCGAATCGCGCAGCTGATTGCGCATCGCTTCGACCCACAAATCCCCGCCAATGAAATGGCCGCGAGTCTTCTTTGGATCGGGCTTGAAACCCTTGTCGATCATGTACTGGTCCAGCATCTGTCGATACTTGCGCTGTCGCTGTTTGTCGGTCTTTCCAAGCCGCATGTACCATTGAGGCAGCGTAATCATGCAGGTGAATTCATTCTTTTCGCCAAAGGCCATGTAGCGGGCGGTCGAAAATAATCGCCATTGGATATGGGTTGGGTTGGGGATCAGATTGGCCCTGACCGGATTGAAGTGGTCATAGAGCATGACCTGCATGGCGTAGGCTTCTTCCTGGGAGGATTTGAT
>JAUVAM010000569.1 GCA_030591745.1 Deltaproteobacteria bacterium | reverse complement strand
TCTTCTTTCTCTTCCGCGGCAGGCTTGTCTTCATTCTATACCTCGGCCGGCTTTTCTTCTTTCATTACCGCGGCCGGCTTTTCTTCTTTGTCTACCGAGGCAGGCTTATCTTCTTTGTATTCCGCGGGCGGCGATTCTTCTTTTTCTTCCTTAAGGTCCCGTTCTTCGGACAGGGTCAACTGCTCAGGCTTCTCGAATTCCTGGGCCCGATCTTCCCCAAAGTGACTCGCCTCCTCGTCGTATTGACGCCGCTTCTCGATATCTCCCAGGACCCGGAAAGCCTCTTCGATCCGACTGCGCAACAAACGCAATTCTTCCACCTGAAACAAGGCGTAGGTAGCCACCGAGTCCGGGCTAAAATAGCGCCGGGACCGCTGGTAGGCCTCTTCCACCTCTTGCTGAGAAGCGTAGGGCTTAAGGTCCAACAGCTCGTAGTAGTTTTGCTCCCTGAAATCCCGCATCAGATTTTCCAAGTCCCTGGCGAGTCCACTTCGCGCAATCGTTTGGCTATCTCGCCGGCGATTTTCCAAATATTGGCGCTGAAGTTGGAATCCGGCAAATTCTCCACCAGCACAGTACGGCGGCGCACCGCCTGCCAGACCTCATCGTCGTAATCGATGTGCCCCACGAAATCCAAGTCGATACCGAAATACTTTCGGCAGGCCGTGCGCACAGCCGGCCCCAACTCTACATCCTGCTTGGAGCGCACCTGGTTGATGACCAACAAGGGCCTGAAGTCCAGCAGCCAAGCCTGATAAGTATCACCCCGCTCCGGATCCATCTTGGCCACATGCCGGATTAAATCATAGGGCGTCCTGATGCCGAACTCGTTTTGTGACTCCATGGCCAAATCGATGACCTTGCGGAAAGCTGTGCTCTTTTCCCGATGGCGCAACAAGCGGTAAAAAGCACTCTTAATGAAACGATAACTGTTCTCCAGCGAGGTGGGTTCAGGCACCATCATCACGAGGTTCAAATCCGAAGTCAGAAAAAAATCGAGGATGTTGAAAGAAGTGCCCGAGCCAAGATCCATGACGACCAAATCAGCGTCCAGCTTGAGGATGGTGCGCAGGACCCGCATTTTCTGGGTGTACTTGATGTTGGCGGATCCCAAGAAATCCTGTGCACCACTGATGAGCCCCAGGCCATCAATGCCCGAATCCACGATGGTCTCTTCCAGTGAATCCACACGACGTTGCACAAAGTCCGACATGGACAAGACAGGTTGATCCACGCCGAGGGCCGTATGCAGGTTGGAGCCTCCAAGATCCGCATCGACGAGCACCACCTTCAAACCGGCCTTGGCGAAACAAATGCTCAGGTTGGCGGTGAACAAAGTCTTGCCGATACCACCCTTGCCACCCCCCACCGACAAGACGGCCGGTTTGCGCGGTCCATCCTTGCGCAGGTTGGGAAAATCAAATCCGGTCTGAAACCCTTCTCTCATCGAGATCTCCGCTCAACGGCTAGGCTTGTGGCCATGCGGCCCGAAGGGCTCGAACAGCCAGCGCCAGTTCGCCTTTGCGCAGGGTGCGCACATCAAGCAATAGTTCATCATGCTGCACCCGTCCCAGCAAGGCAGGATCACCCAGCCGAAGCGTTTTGAGCAATTGCTCACCCTGCCCCTCTGGCAATGTCAGGGCCACCGCCCACCCGGGCAACTTGACAAGCGGCAAAGATCCGCCTCCGACTTGCCCCTGCACTTGACGCAGGCCTGCCACGGGCAATGAGGCCTCTCGCAGCAAGCCCTCCAATTTTTTTGCCCGGGTCGCAAGTTCTGACTCGCTCAACAGCAGCATGTGGACCACCGGCAGTTCCTTGGCGCTTTCGAGCCCACCCCGGTAGGCCGAAAGGCTGATTTCCAACGCGGCCAAGGTCAACTTGCCCACTCGCAGGGCACGCGCCATGGGATCGGAGGCCAGTCGCTGAATCCAACGTCGTTTGCCCACCAGGATGCCGCATTGCGGCCCCCCCAAAACCTTGTCGCCACTAAAGCACGCCACGTCCACTCCGCTGGCCAGCACTTGTTGTACCACCGGAATCTGGTCCAAAGGGGCGGGCCAGTTTTCAAGCAGAGTACCGGTGCCCAAGTCCACCATGACCGGCAGCCCTTGCTTGTGCCCGAGTTGGACCAACTCGGCCAAGGCCACCTCCTGGGTGAAGCCCACCAATTCGAAGTTGGATCGATGCACCTTCAGCAACAAAGCCGCTTCTGGGCCAATGGCCTGCTCATAGTCGCGCAGGTGGGTCTTGTTGGTCGTGCCCACCTCCACCAGCTTGGCCCCCGAAGCCGACATGACATCGGGAATCCGAAAAGAACCACCAATCTCCACCAATTCACCGCGGCTGACCAAGACCTCCCGGCCCGCCGCCAATGCCCTGAGGCCCAAATAGACAGCACCCGCATTGTTGTTGACCACCAGGGCGTCTTCGGCACCGCAACGTTCCAACAGGATGCCGCGCATCACGTCAGCCCGGGAGCCTCGTTGCCCCGAGTCCAGATCGAACTCAAGGTTATTGTAAGATCCGGCAATCTCGAGCAAATGATCGAGGGCCGGCCCTGACAGAAGGGCCCGACCTAAATTGGTGTGTAAAACCACGCCCGTGGCGTTAAGCACGGTCTGCAGATGAGGTCTCAAATAAGCCTCCAGGGCCCGCCGCACATCTTCTCCGGAAAGTTCCGCCGTCGGATCCTCACCCGCGAGCAAGGCCTGGCGCCGAGACGCTACCGCCCGCCGCACACCTTCCGTGACCAAAGCGCGAGTCCAGCCCGGCATAAGGGCTTGCACGTCCGGTCGGTTCAGAACCGTATCCACGGCTGGAAGTTGTCGAAGTCGGTCTCGTTTGCTCACCTGGACACCTCGGAACTAGCTAAGATTATTTTGCTTTCTGACTTTGGTCAAGTAATTCACCTTGTTCAGAACATTGAGGCCGGTGTAAAACCTTGGACGTGACCATCAGCGCTCAAAGTGGACTCCTGGCCGCCATTGTTTCAGTGGCCGTGGTCTTGTCGGTCCTGCTCAGAACCCGGCGCGGGGTGGTGACAGCCATGTTCACGGCATTCTCCGCCAACCTCTTCATCCACTTCATCAGCGCATTCCTTGGGGACTTGTCAGGCGATCCGCTTTGGGCCCGCATTGACCTCATCTCAGCATCCCTCTTGCCGGTCACCGCCCTTTTATTCTTTGGCCGCTTCCTCTGGCGAGAGCCCGTGATGGCGGGACGCTACCTGCGGGGCACCTATGTCAGCTCCGCCCTCCTGCTGGTCTTTTTGCTCAGCCCATGGAGCCCACCAATGGAAGCCGTGGGTGCCAACAGCACCCACGCCACCTACTCGCTGGTCAGCACGAGCGTGGTCATGGCCTATGCTTTTGCCGGGCTCTATCTCTGCGCCTGGCTTGTGTGGGGGCG
>JAUVAM010000372.1 GCA_030591745.1 Deltaproteobacteria bacterium | reverse complement strand
GTACCGAGCGAGCACTCAGCCGGCCACCCAGGCGGTTGAGGAAAAGGGCCTCGGGCGAAGGGGCCCGAGAGTTGGCCAACAAGCTCGGGCGCAAGGCCAGCCATGCCTTCAGAGCCGCCACGGCCTTGCGCCCAACAGGCAGCAATCGCTCCTTCGATCCCTTGCCAAGGACCCGTACGGTGGCCTGATCCAAGTCCAAATTATGAAGGTCAAGGCCTTCCAACTCCCCCACCCGCAGACCGGCCCCATAAAGCAACTCGAAGAGGGCCAGATTCCGCTTATCCAAGGGAGTTTCTCCGCCAACGGCTTGGCGTAACAAAGCCTCCACTTCATCCCGGTCAAGCCCGATGGGCAGCCGTTTTTCAGTCTTCGGTGCGCGCAGACGCAAAGAGGGGTCCTCTTCCAGCATCCCGCGCTTTAGGGCAAAACGATAAAATCCCTTGATGGTCGATAGCTTGCGCGCTCGAGAACGTGCCCCCAACTGTCGCCCGCGACTGGCCAGGAAGGCGCGCAGGGTGGCCAGATTGGCCACCAGCAAATCCTCACCGCGACCCGCCAAGAATTCCGCCAGTTGTTCCAGGTCCTTGACATAGGCCCTGAGGGTATTGTCGCTCAAGCGCCGCTCGCTGCCCAAGTGTACACTGAAGGCTTCGATGGCTTGTCGCGAACTTTCCTCATGAGCAGAAGACATGCGCTCAAGGTGGGGTCGCCAGGGCCTTCTGTCAAGCGCCCCCTTCACCCTTGACCCAGCGACGGATCTGTCGTTGGAGTTCCTGCAAGTCATCCGGCAAGGGGGCTTCAAACTCCAGATTCCTGCCATCTATGGGGTGAGCCAGTCGCAAACGCCAGGCGTGCAAGGCTTGTCTCTCAGGCACCAGATGCTGGGGCAAGCCACGCAGGGAACGTCCCGCGTATAGCTTGTCGCCCAGAATCGGGTGTCCCGCGTCGCAAAGATGGACCCGGATCTGGTGGGTTCGACCCGTCTTTAGATCCAATTCCAGCTTCAAAATCTCCAAATCTTTGCCGAGAAAACGCTCCAGGACATGGTAATGAGTCAAGGCCTTCTTGCCCCGACTCACCGTGGAAGAGAAACGCTTGCGGTGAACTGGATGGCGACCGTAAAGCGTGTCAAAACTGCCGTTTTTGCTCAAAGCAGCCATGCCTTGACGTCGCACGGCGAAGGCCAAGTATCGCTTATCCAAACTGTGCTCAGCGAACTGAGCCTGCAAAGCGTGATGGGCTTTGTCGTGCTTGGCCACCACCAACAAGCCCGAAGTATTGCGATCCAGACGGTGCACAATACCGGGCCGCTCCACCCCGCCGATACCTGACAAATCCTTGCAATGATGCAACAAGGCGTTGACCAAAGTTCGGTCCGGATGGCCGGGTGCCGGGTGAACCACCAAGCCTGACGGTTTGTTAACGACGATGAGATCCGCGTCTTCAAAAACCACGTCCAAGCGAATTGCCTGTGGCTCGGGTTCGGCCGCGACCGGGGCGGGAATGGTCACCAACAGCCGCTGTCCCGCCTTGATCCGCAGGGAAGCCTTGGCCGACAACCCGTCTACCAACACCTGATGTTCGGCGATCAGTTTCTGGAGAAAAGCACGGGAGTATTCCTGAAGGAAGGCGCTCAGAAACGCGTCCAAACGTTGCCCATCGGATTCCGGATCGACGACGATTTCCCGCAGACGGGCCAAAAGGAGAGCGGTGACCCTACCAGATCTTGGACTTGATGTGACCCTTGTATTTAAGGATTACGTCTACAATGGCGCGTTCAAAAAAATTCGTGGCCTTGAAAAGATCAGGCGCCATCCGGGTCTTATAGAGGTGTCGCCCCTCGTCCAGTTCATTTGAGAGCACGTCAAAGAAAGTATCATTCTCGATGCCTTCGATGATTTTCTCTTCGTTGTACAAGCTCAAATCCGAACAAATGGCGCGGGCCAAACGGTTGGCTGCCTCAGGGGTCGTAATTTGTGGTGGTGGCATGGGGCACAACCTCCCTTGCGTGGGCCGTCCATGTGGTAAGGGCTCATACCTTTGCCGAAAATCGACCTCCTGTCAAGAACAAGCCGCGTCAAAGAGGAGGTTGACGACTTGGGCTTGGCGACGATAGTATCTCAAGTTCATGCCTGCCAGGGAAGTCAACAACTGCGAAATCATAGGCGAGATCGGCGCCGGGGGTATGGCTGTCATCTACAAGGCGGTGCAGAACTCTCTGAACCGCCCGGTGGCCATCAAGGAACTGAAGCCAGAATTCGGGCAAGATTCCCAAATGGTGGCCCGCTTCATACGGGAAGCCACGGCCTTGGCTGCGCTTCAGCACGAGAACATCGTTCACATCTACGATTTCGTCAAACAAGAAGAAAACTTCCTGATGATCATGGAATTCGTGGAGGGCATCGATCTTTTCGACTTGCTCGAAGAAGTGCCTCGGCTGCCCGTCAACGTAGCCTCCACCGTGGCCTTGGACCTTTGCTCGGCCTTGGAATACGCGCACTACCGAGGCATCATTCACCGTGATATCAAGCCCTCCAACGTCATCCTCTCCCGCAAGGGTGAGGTCAAGCTCATGGACTTCGGCATCGCCCGTGACGAAAATTTGGGTGATTTGACCAGGCCCGGCACCAGCCTGGGCACACCGGCCTACATGAGCCCCGAACAGATCATGGGCGTCAAGATCGACTTCCGCTCGGATCTGTTCAGCTTCGGCATCCTGCTTTACCAAATGCTCACCGGCACCAAGCCCTTTTCAGAGGGCGCCGGCAAAAGTATTATGCACAAGATTCTCAACGCCGATTTCATTCGTCCCCGGCGCCTGAATCCCAACATCCCGCGGGCGCTCGAAAAAATCATTTTTCGTTGCCTGGCCAAGGAGCCAGCAGACCGCTGGCCAAGCACCGGCGAGTTGAAGCGACAATTGGAAAAATTCCTGGCCCGCAGGGTGAAGCTGCATCGCTCAGGCCGGGTGCTGGTCTTCTTGCATCATCACGGCATGATCCCCAGAGAAGAAGCAGAAACTTTCGTGGCCAAGGATTTCTTAGACGACCTGGGATTGAAACGGGAGGACGCGGGCCTGCCCCCACCCTTGCGCATCTCCACCTTGGCCAAAGTGCAGGCCTCTTTGGGCATGGCCTTGCTGCTCCGGGCCCTGGTGGTCTTTTTGTTTGTGGGCCTAACCAAGCAGGACCCCGCAATGATCGCAGGGGGGCCGCCTGGTGCGCTGAAGGTGGTGGCCTGGCCCTGGGCCGAGATTCACATCGACGGCGCCTACGTGGACACAACCCCGGTGGATCGCTTCTTCTCATTAAGCCCGGGGGTGCATGAGGTACGCCTGGTCAACCCCTACTTTCGGACCGAGGTGCGGCGCGTACTCGTCGAAACGGCACGCACAGACAAGCTAATTGTCACCATGAAACGCAAGGCACATTGAGAGACAAATGGGTCGAGTTCACCTCAGGCTTTTTTTCGCATCGTTGATGGCCCTGTCGGCCCTCTTGGCCACTTCCACCGTCCAGGCTTTGCGCTATGTACCCAGTGCCGACGATACACTAAGCCACATCTCCCTCATCCACTACGGCAGCCCAAAAAAACTCATCTACATCACCCACACCAACAACATCGATGATCCGAAGCGCATGCCCCGAGGCGTCCGCCTGCGCATCCCCACCGTCTGGCGATATCGCCTTCGCAGAGGCGACGATCTGGCCAAAGTGGCTCGCAAGCATCTAAAGGACGCCAGCCGGGCGGATTTTTTGGCCTGGCTCAACGACATCAAGGATCCACGCAAGCTGAAGTCTGGAAATCTGATCACCATCCCCTTTCTCATCCGGCACAGAGTCACCAAGGGCCAAAACATGCTGAAGGTGGCTCGCAAGTATTACTGGTCAACACGACCCACCGGCCTGTTGCGCAAGTTCAACAACAAGCGCAACAACGTGCTCAAGACCGGCGAGATCATCTACGTGCCCATCTACGACACAGAAGCCACCACCGAAAAAGTCAAGGAACGGCTCAAGCGACATTTAGAAAAACAGAAAAAAGCCAAGGATGAAGCCAAACGTCGGGCGATGGCCGCTGCCGAAAAGACCAAACCCGACGCAGGTCAATCGACGGACAAATCAGAACCCGGGTCCGAAGCCGAGGTCGCAATGATCCTCGGCGATCAGGCATCAGAAGACAAAAGGAGCCCGGACGCCGGCCAGGCCGACAGCGGGCCGGCACCTGGCAATCCCCAGGCCACCCGGCTCATCGCCAAGGCCAGCGAGTTATATCGTGAAGGAGAATACGAGCAGGCCCGCGCCAACCTGGGCCGAGCCCTTGATCTCACCGGCCTGACCAAGGTCGACGAGGCCGAAGCCAGGGAAGTCTTGGCTTTCTGCCTTGTGGCTTTAGAGCGCCCCAAAGAAGCCGAGCACGAATTCGTCCGGCTCATGATGGTCGTACCCGATCGCAAGCTAGATCCCGAAACCACCTCGCCCAAAATCCTCAAAGTCTTCGAAAAGGCCAAAGGCAAATAAGCTTCCCCGAAAAGAGCTTCCCCGAAAAGGGACGGAGGTCTGATTGTCGGAATCTCTGTCGATTTTGAACCATTCGGATTCGAAAAGAAAATTTGGGGCATCAAATAGATAAAATGGGGGTATCTATTGAGTTCGTTGTCTTGATAGACGTTGATTTCGGGGAGAGATCGACTGATAGCGACAAGAAGCTCTCTTCAAGTCCGAAATCGAATACACGCCGGCCATCTTCCCTGTCATTCGAACTGTAGATTGACGGCAGCAGGAGCGTCGCGAACTGGTGGTGGTTCGTTAGCTTCAGATTATGATGTATCCGGCGGGTCCTCGTCAGAAGAACTTTTCCTTTTTTTCCGCATCGAATCGCGCAGCTGATTGCGCATCGCTTCGACCCACAAATCCCCGCCAATGAAATGGCCGCGAGTCTTC
>JAUVAM010000468.1 GCA_030591745.1 Deltaproteobacteria bacterium | reverse complement strand
GGGGGGGGGGGGGGGGGGGGGGGGGGGGGGCGGGCGCGTTGGGCAGGGTGGGTGTATTGTAATGGGAAGCGGGTGATGTGGGGAATGGGGCTATTAAAGAGGCGGTTATGAATCGACGAGTGTTGCTGGTGAGTTTGGCGGGGGCCGGCGCGGGCGGCAGGACGTCTGGCCGGTGGGCAATTGGAGCGGCTGGCGGGGTTGTTGGATGGTCTGGACGATTCTCTTCACCCTGTGTTGGCCATGCACCATCCACCCATTCGGCTGCGGGGACCGGCCTTGCGTGACTACCGTGCGGGTCTCACGGGTTTCGAGGGGCTGTTTCGAGTCCTGGGGCAGCGTCCGGCCACGGTGCTTCACGGTCACTTGCATCGCATCGGCCGTAGTCGCCGCGGGGCGGTCGAGATCATGGGTGCACCCTCGGCCTCCAATGACTGCGGCCGCTCTGAAGATCAAGCCGCTTATCATCTGCTGACCTTTTCCAAACAGGGGCTGCTTTCGGCTCGGGCGCATCGTTTTTGGCCTGGCAGGGTCGAGGTCCAGGATCTGCCCGATGAGGCGCTGTTGCGTTGAGCCACGATTGAGCATATAGAAAATGGAATGACTGTCGATCGTCACATCACCCCGGAAGGCCTGAAAAACCTGCAACAAGAGATAGAGGACCTTTGGGCCGAGCGAAGGAAAGTCTGCGCTGCGGTTTCCGCGGCTGCCGAAGAGGGCGATCGTTCGGAAAACGCCGAGTATATTTACGGCAAGAAACGCATGCGGCAGATTGATGGACGCATCCGATATTTGTCCAAGACACTCGATACCCTGATTGTGGTCGAGCAGCGCCATGAAGGGGACCGGGTTTACTTTGGTGCCTGGGTGACGGTGATGGACGAGGAGGGGAAAGAGGCCACCTATCGCATCGTGGGTCCGGATGAGTCAGATTCCCGGGTCGGTCGCATCAGCTCGGAAAGCCCCATGGCCAAGGCCTTGTTGGGTAAGAAGGAAGGCGTCTGGGTGACGGTGAAACGGCCCGCGGGCGCTGCTGATTTCGAGATAGTGAAGATCGCATACCAAGCGCCCTGAGGGCGACGAGCAGCAGGAGGAAGTCGACATGAAAGCAGCTTCGAGTCTGAGAATTTTGGTTCTGGGGATAGCCTTGGCGGCCTTTGTGGCAGTCAGTGCTTGCCAGAAGGATAAGGCCCCTGCGTCGAGCGAGCCGAGCACTAGCACCACGGCTGCAACAGGGCAGGTCAAAGGCCCCACACCCATTAAGCTGGAAAAGGATCTCCGTCGATGGGATGTGGCTCTTTGTGAGAGCACGCTTGGTGCTGTGCAGGTTGAAGTGGACAAATACCGCGGCTGCAAGACGGATGGAGACTGCGTTGGTGTCAAGCTGGGTTGCCCCTTTGGCTGCCCGGCGGTGCTCAACAAGCAGGCACCGGTGGAGAATCTGAAAAAGAGCCTGGTCGCCTACCACAAGAATTGCAAATGCCGCGAACATTGCAAACCCGGACGGCGGGTGTATTTTTGCGGCGATGGACGCTGCGAGATGCGCATCGAGATGCTCGAAGAGAAGTAGACCTCGTCTACCAACCCATCAGAGTCAAGGCCACGCCCGGCGCGGGCTGGCCGGCTGAATCGGCGAAGACAGTCGGACAGATGGCCAATTGGGCACCTGTTTCTGTTTTTTCAGGCAGGTTGGAAGCCCAAATGGTGAGGCTGAGATCCAGCACGCCGACGACCAGGTGGGGTATGGCGAAATAGGCAAGTTTCTTGTCGTCGTTCTCGGTGATGCTGGTCACCATCCACAAGGTGCCCACCACCAGGTTCAAGCCGCCCGTGACCAGGCCACCGTATTTCCAGCCGGAGCTGTTCTTGCTTCCCTTGATGACGTAGGTCAGGGCACCCCCGGTGAAGACCACGCCGGGCACGCCGATGAAGGTGTAGCTCAACAATCCGCCGATGGCTTCGCCCAAATCGATCATCCCGGTGTTCTCCTCCGCGCGGAGGGCAGGGCTCAAAGTCAGCAAGCAACACAGGGTCAAGAGTGTTCCGACTTTTTGGTGGATGCGCATGGTGGATTCCTTTCTTGCTTTGTTTGATGTGGCGCGAGGCTACACGATGCTATTCAGATTCGACGGCCTGTTCCATGTAGGCTTTTTCGAGGCGATGCCAATTGGCTCGGGCCCCCAGTCGAGCCAAGACCGACATCAGCCCAAAGCGGATTCGTGACAAAAAGAGAAATTCCCCCGGGAAGTTCAGTTTCAATAGCTGTTTTTTGGCGCGCATGAGCTGACCCAACTCCAGAGCTGCATCTTCGCTGATGATCTGCTCTTTGTCCTCCAGCATGGGGCCCTGAAAGGCGCGCACCAGGCGCCTGGCGATCTGGAAGTCTTCTTCCCGATCTCTGCGCAACAGACCCAGGCGGTTGAAGGAGGCGAGCAGGGTGTCCCGATCGTCTGCATGGACGGCCAAGCCCATTTTCGCCAGCTCGTCCACGAAGCTTGGCGGGAAGCTCCGGGTGCAGCCGTGATCGAGAAGGGCCAGGCGTCCCCCGGGCAGAAACAGGTAATTGCCCGGGTGGGGATCGCAGTTGTACAGGCCATGGATGAAGAGGCTGCCCAGGTAGAAATCGAACAGGGCTACGCCCATCTTGTCCCGTATGGCCTGCTTCGGTTCCGTGGCCAAGAAAGCGTCGAGGCCCAGTCCGTCGATCCACGCCGTGCACAGCACCTCGCGTCCGCTGTATTCACGGATCACCTCCGGTACGCTCAGGATGGGATGCTCGGAGTAAAGATCGAAGAAGCGCTGCTGGGCCCGGGCCTCGTGCAGGTAGTCGCATTCTTCCAGAAAGCGGGCCTTGGCTTCTTCGATGAAGCCCTCGATGCGAGCGCCCGGCACCAGAAGCCGGGCAAGCTTCGTGCCCACGGCTGCCGGTTTGAAGTCGGCCAGGATGGCGCGCTCCATTTCGGGATACTGGACCTTGATCGCAACGACCCTGCCGTCGGGCAGGCGGCTTTTGTGGACTTGGCCAATGGAGGCGGCCGCCACCGGCTTGGGTTCCATTTGCGCCAAGACGTCCTCGGCTTTTTCCCCCAGGGATTGACGAACTTGCTTGGTGAGTTCATCGAAATCCATGGGGGGGGCGCTGGTTTGCAAAGCGCTCAAGGCAGCCCGTAGTTCTTCGGGCAGGGCCACGTCGATGTAGCTCATGATCTGGCCCATCTTCATGGCGATGCCCTTGAGTTGACCCAGGGATGTGACCAATTTGAGTAGCTGTTCTACGTTGGCGGGGGCGTCCGGCTTTTTTTTTCGACCCTTGCGAATCAGGCGGCCGGTGCGCAGGGCGACCAGGGCTGAGCGGCCCATGCGACCCAAGGTGGATGTGGGTAGTTTGGCTTTTTTCTCCATGACCCCCTCGGTCATGGCCTGGCGCAGTTCCTCTCGCTTGGGGTCAACTTTTCTGGCCAAGAATTCCTCCCAGGGTACACAGCTTGCTTGGGGTAAAGCCCTTCTGTCAAGCCGCAAGCCTTGAAGCGTTTTTGAAATCCTCTATGATGCCGCCAATGAATGACCCGACTCGCCAGACACGATCCACCAAAGGTGTCGAAATCCTTCAAGGAGATCCCAAAGTCGCGATCCGCCGTTTGGCTTTGCCCACGGTGGTGGCCATGTCCGCCCAGGTTGTCTACAACCTGGCCGACGCTTATTGGGTGGCAGGCTTGGGGTCAGACGCCTTGGCCGCCGTGGGTCTGTTTTCCCTTTCTTTTTCGTGGCGATGGCTTTGGCCACTGGGGTGGGCGTGGGCGGGGGCTCGGCTGTATCTCGGTATGTTGGCGCCAAGGATCGTGAAGGTGCAGGTCTGGTGGCCACCCACACCTTCGTGATCATGGTGGCGGCGGCGGTGGCATTCATCGCACCCATGCTGGCCTTCACGCGCCCAATCTTCGCAGGCTTTAGCTCCGGTCAGACCCTGGAATTCACGGTGGACTACGCTCGCATCATGTTTGGTGGGAGCTTTGTTCTTTTTTTCTCCCACGTGGCCTTGTCTCTTCTGCGAGGAGAGGGCGACGCCAAGCGGCCCATGGTGGCCATGATGGCCGGCTCGGTGTTGAATATCGTTTTGGACCCTTTATTTATTTTCGACTCTTTGGGCCCGATTCCCGGCTTGGGTCTCGGCGTGGCCGGTGCGGCTTGGGCTTC
>JAUVAM010000069.1 GCA_030591745.1 Deltaproteobacteria bacterium | reverse complement strand
TGTTTTTGTTTCCTTCGTCGACATTTTCTCCACCGACCTCCAGCTTGAACCCGCCGACCCGAGCGTCCACGCTTCCCGCCAGGGTCACGATCTCCGCGGCCAGCTTGGTCACTTCCAACAAGCTCTCGCTCTGCGCTTCGGCGGCCCGGCGAACCAACTCAGTGGAGGACGCGTTCTGCTCGGCCACTCGAGAAATATTCTCGATGGCTGAAGCCGTTTGCTCGGCACCCGCGATCTGCTCTTTGGCCAGCCTGCTGATGATCTGTACCCGGTCGCTGCCCGAGGTCACAGCGGCCACGATGTTTTTGAGCGACTCGATGATGGCGTTGAGCTGGTCACGGCCGGTATTAAGCTGCTCTGTACTGGAGCGTACCGCCCCCACCGCTTCCAGGCTGCCCTGGGTCACCTCTTCCACGATACCGCCGATGCGCTCAGCCGAACGAGAGGTGTTATCGGCCAGCAAGCGAATCTCTTCCGCCACCACCGCAAAGCCACGGCCCGCCTCCCCGGCCCGAGCCGCCTCGATGGTGGCGTTGATGGCCAGCAGGTGGGTCTGCTGGGCCACCTCGGTGATGACACGCACGATGGCGCCGATCTCCTTGGTGCGCTCGCCAAAAGCAAAAACCTGATTGGAGGTCTGCTCGATGGCCTGAAAGACCGATCGCATCTGATCCACGGCCTGTCCGGCCAAATGGCTACCAGACTGGGCCACTGTGCTGGCCTCGGCGGAAGAGCGAGCGGCGTCCTCGGCTGAGCTGGAGGTGCGCTGAATACTTCGAGCCACTTCCCGCATCAAAGCCGAGGTTTGATCCACCAAATCCGTTTGCAGCCCCGCTCCGCTGGAAATCTGCTCCATGGAGTTGGCGATCTCACCCGCCGCAACATTGATCTGCTTGGCCAGACCCGTCAAAGTAACCGACGCCACGCTGGCCCGAATGCTGGCCGCCTGCAAAGCCTTGATATTATCCACCTGGTCGGACCGCATTTGCTCGATGGCGGTCCCGAGCTCATCGCTCTCATCGGGAAAACGAGGGGCCTGCCGAATGACCACTCCCTCGACTAAGTCACCATCGGCAATGCGCTCGGCCTGCTGGTGCAGCCTGTGCAGACGTTTCCCCACCGACCTGGCCCACAGGACCGCCATCCCGCTGGCGGTCAAGGCCACAAAGGCCACCACGGGTGCATGCCACCATGCCGGGGGAAAAAGCACACCCAAGGCCACCACCGCCAACAACACCGGTGCCAAGATCAACAGGTAACTGAGCAGAATTTTGCGAAACAACTTCACACGCGGCTTCCCAGCATGTCTCCGACGATTCGAATCAACTGGGTGGCAGTAAAAGGCTTGGACAAGAAGACCGAACCGCCCGAGCGGAATCCCTCGCGCATGGAGTCGGAATCATCCCGAGCCGTCACGAAAACGATCGGCAAGACGCCGCCCTTCTTGTCTTGCAATTCGCGGCTGACTTCGAAACCGTCCATGCCCGGCATCATGACGTCCAGCAAAACCAGATCGAAATCCGACACGCACGCCAACGCTACGGCGCTTCGGCCATCCATGGCGGTCGCCACATCGTAACCGGCTTTTTCCAGAATCTTGCGCTCCAGCGTCAAAATATCTGAATCATCGTCCACCACCAGGATGCGCTTCATGGCTCCACCCCCAAAGCGTCCAAGGGCAAAATGATGGTAAAAACCGACCCCTTGCCCATCTCACTTTCAACTTCCAGGGTGCCGCCGTGGGCTTCGATGAAAGAACGGGAAATCGCCAGTCCCAAACCGGTACCGCCATACTCTCGGGTAGAAGAACCGTCGACCTGGTAGAAGGAGTCAAAAACCCGGTCCAGTTTCTCCGGCGGGATGCCAATGCCTGTATCCGAAATACGAATGCGCAGACAAGCCTCGCCCATGGGAGCCAAGGCGGCCGGCAAATCATCCGCCGATGACAAAACCCGCTCACAGTCATCCACAACCAACCCAACCTTGCCCCCTTCTCGATTGAACTTAACCGCGTTGCTCAGCAGGTTGACCAGGGACTGGCGAAGCTTGTCCCCATCCAGGTTCAGCTGAGGAAGGTGCTCGGGCAGTTGTTGCTCCAGGCTAAGTCCCTGCTTGTGGACCAGGGGGATCACTGTGCTGAGGGCATCTTTGAAGATCTCGACCAGGAAGGTAGGCTTCTTGTTCAAGCGCAAATTGCCCGATTCCACCTTGGAAAAATCCAAAATGCCGGAAATCAACGCCAAAAGATTTTCGCCTTTCTCCATGATGGTCTTCACGTACTCGTGTTGTTCCTCGTTCATCTCTCCAGCCAGTCCCTCAATCAACATCTCGCTGTAACCGATAACGCTGGTCAAAGGCGTCCGGAGTTCATGAGAAACCGTAGCCAAAAAACTGCTTTTCAAGCGATCCAACTCCTTGAGACGATCGAAGGATTCCCTGAGCTTGGAATTTTTGTTCTGCAACTCGGTATAACTTGCCGTGACCGCCTCAACGTGCATGCGCGATGTCAGCAACTGCTTGTAACCCGTAAACAAGGCCACCTCGATGACCTGCACGAGATGCCTCACCACCTGCAAGGCGACATCGTGAGGCACGGCCCGGACTTGCCCGAGCAAGCGTTCGCCGATGTCGGGATTGTATTTTTCGCCCAGCCCACTCAGGTCAACGGCTTCCTTTTCTGATGGCCTGTAAGGTCCATACACAAGATTACCCAGCACATCGCCCTCATGACGGATGGGCACAATCATGTAACGCAGACCGGTAAAACAATTGTGAATCTCCGGTCCCATCCCCTCCACATCCTTATGGCGAATCTCCTGCACCTCGTGCATGCATCGGGCCTTGCCCTCGGGGAAAGAGAAGGCATAAGAGCAGAAATCCGTGGAGTTACCACGCACGTCGATGAGCAACTCACGATTGCCGTCGAAAACCTTCAGCCCAATATGAAACAAGTCGGCATAACTCTCGCAAACATCCTTGAAGCTGGCCAAGTCCAGAAGCTCGGACAGACCGAAGGAACGCTGCAGAACGGAGGTGGCCAACTCGGCGGGGCTCGGGGCGGTCATGACTCACCCCCACTGCCCTTGTGCAACAAGTTGTCGATGAACTCGTCCTCCTCCAAATCCAGCTTCTCTCCCAACTTGTATAGATTGTCCAGGTTGCGCCAGCTCAGGCGCAGCAAGCCTTCCAATGTCTCCAAGACGCCCTCGCCACGGATGGCCGAGGCCTTGTAAATAGACTCGCCTCCCCGCTTGGCCACGTCATCCAGCTCCTCGTCTGGGCGTACTTTCTCCAGGTCTCGCTTATTAAACTGGATCACGACCGGAATCCGCTCCGGATCCAGCCCGTTGATCTTCATGTTTTCGAGCAAATCGCGCCAAGAATCGTTGTTGTTCTTGGTTTGATCGATTTGGGAATCGGCGATGAAAGCCACCCCGTCGGCACCCTGCAAAACAATTCGCCGGGTGGAGTTGTGCATGACCTGTCCCGGCACGGTGAAGAGCTTAACTTTGACAGTAAAGCCTGATCGGCTCTTGAAAAACACCGGCATGAGATCGAAAAACAGAGTCCTGTCATTGGCCGTGTCCAGCACCATCAGACGGCCGCGAGCCTCCTCTTTCATCAATTCATGGACAGCCTGCAGATTGGTCGTCTTGCCCGACAAGGCAGGTCCGTAATAGACAATCTTGAACGTGATTTCGCGATGTTCCAAGTTAATCTGAACCATGTGCTCAGGCACTCCCTTTCTCAAGGGCCAATTCCAGGGCCTGCTCCAAGGTCGCCACCAGGTGAATCTCCATTCCTTCGCGTATGGCCGCAGGCAAGAGACTCAGGTCTTCAGCGTTCTGTTCGGGCAAAACCACCTCTGTCAATCCTGCCCGATTGGCCGCGAGAATCTTCTCACGCACGCCGCCCACCGGCAAGATCCGTCCGCGCAAAGTAATCTCACCGGTCATGGCCACCCGGCGTCGTACCGGTCGATCCGAGGCCAATGACACAAGGGCCACACCCATGGCCAAGCCGGCCGAAGGCCCATCTTTGGGGATGGCACCGGCCGGCACGTGAATATGCAGGTCGGCCGAATCGAAGAAGGCAGGCAACAGGCTGAGCCCTTCCTCCAAAGAACGAACGTGGCTCAAGGCGGTCTGGGCCGACTCTTTCATCACCTCACCCAATTGCCCGGTCAAAATCAAGCGACCGGAGCCCCGCATGCGCGCGGCCTCCACCTGCAACACCTGTCCACCGGCCGGTGTCCAGGCCAGACCATGGACGACACCCACGACGTCTTCTTTCAAGCACTCCAGGGGCCGGTGCATGGTCGGACCCAGAAGCTCAGCCAGGCTTGCGGCCTCAAAAAGACCCAACTCCTTGCCTTCGCCCACCTGTCGCGCGACCTTGCGGCAAATCCGGCCCAAGACCTGCTCGAGCTGCCTCAGGCCAGCCTCCTGGGTGTAGCGTTCGACAAGCCAGTCCAAAGTCTCCGGGCTGAGCTCTACCTGGGCTTCTTCGAGCCCGCAGCGAGTTCGCTGCCGCGGCAAGAGAAAGCGCCCGGCGATGGCTTTCTTCTCTTCCGGCGTGTAGCCGGACAATTCGATGACTTCCATTCGATCCAGCAAGGCCGGCGGGATGGTGTCCACCCTGTTGGCCGTCGTGACAAAAAGCACCTTGCTCAAATCGATCGGCACATTCAAATAGTGATCGACGAAGGCATGGTTTTGCTCGGGGTCCAAAACCTCCAACAGGGCCGCCGTGGGATCTCCGCGCATGTCGCGGCCTATCTTGTCCACTTCGTCCAAAACCAGGACCGGGTTGACGGCGCCCGCCTGCTTAATGGCCTGGGCGATGCGGCCTGGCATGGCGCCCACATAGGTACGCCGATGGCCACGGATCTCCGCCTCGTCTCGTACGCCACCCAGGGCGATGCGCCCAAAAGGCCGATCCAGGGCCCGGGCGATGGATTGGCCAAGAGAGGTCTTGCCCACGCCGGGCGGCCCGACGAAACAAAGAATCGGTGCCGGGCTGTCCGGGTTGAGCTTGCGCACGGCCAGATGCTCGATGACCCGATCCTTGGCCTGTTCCAGGCCCAAATGGTCCTCGTCCAAAATGGCCAGGGAGCGGGCCAAATCAACCTTGTCCGTGGGCGGCGCTTTCCAGGGCATGTCGCCCAGCCACTCGAGGTAAGTCCGCAGGGTGGCCGCCTCGGAACTCTCCGGACTCATGCGCAGCAGGCGCTTGAGTTGCTTGTCCGCCTCGGCTTGCACCGCCTCGGGCAGGCCTGCCTGCCGGAGGTGACGCTCCAGCTCGGCCGTGTCATCCTCGGCCACCTCGCCCAGTTCGCTGCGAATTTGCTTCATCTGTTCGCGCAGGTAGAACTCGCGTCGGGCCTCTCCCAAAGAATCCTTCATCCGGGTTTCGATACGCGAACGGGTGCTGTTGACTTCCAATTCGTGCATCAGGTGTTCAATGACCTTGCGCAGACGCTTGACCGGATCCGGCAGTTCAAGCACCTCCTGCCCGGCCGCCACCGGCAAAGCCAGGTTGGCGGCGGTCAAATCAGCCAAACGCCCCGGATCCTTCAGCCCCTCCAGGGCCCGAAGCACATCCGGGCCGAACTGCTCGCTGGTGGCACTATAATTGTGCAGTTTGTCCTTCAAAGAGCGCATGAGCGCCTCGGTCTCGACGCTCAATTCATCCAAAGGCAGGTCCACGATGGGACGCACCCGGGCCGCAAAATAAGGCCGCTCTTGGACCATGCTGTCGATGCGAGCCTTGCGCAGACCCTGCACCAAAATCTTCAAGCGATCGTCGGGCAGGCGGCGCATCCGCACCACCAGGCCCACCGTGCCCACATCAAAAAGATCTTCGGCCCGCGGGTTCTCGTCGGTGACATGGCGCTGGGTAGCCAGCATAACCAAGCGCTGACCGCTCAAGGCCTTCTCCACGGCACCCAAGGAAAGCTCACGCCCCACAAACAAAGGCGCAATCATATCGGGAAAGACCACCATGTCCCGCACAGGCAAGACAGGCAGATCCTCCGGGATATCCAGCTGGTCGTATTCCTCAAAAGTAGAAGTCATAAAATTGGCACCCTGAGGCCTAAGTGTTGAAAAAAGCTACAACAGTACCAACCAGAATGCAACCGCTCGGGCGCTGCCTTTGGCTCTTGACCTTTCTTGTGAATCCTGCTTGTTTTCTTCATGGTCAAAAAGATGAACATGTTCCTTTTCGTGATTTTCGGCCTTTTGGCTTTGGGTTGTGAGGGTGGGTCGGATTCCAGTGGGCGGTTGCAGGATGAGGGGCCTCTGCTTTGTCCTGGTGAGTATGTTACTGGGCGGGGCTTGGTTTGGCGTGGTTCGGATCCGGGAGAACTTTCCGAACGGGATATACCTTGTTTGGATGGTGATGGATCCTTGAGCGGTTACTTTCTTGTTTCGGTTACGGCCTCTCGGGGCGAGGCGGCCTTTTCGGATGAGCATCGCTTTTTTTATGATCTGGAGGATGAGCGACTGAGTCAGGTGGAGGCGTATTACGCGGTTAGTCATATGGCCAATTGGATGATGGGCTTTCTTTTACCGGATGATGAATACGGCACAACGATCGAGATGATCCGCTCCAATGAGGTGAAACTTAACTACGACCGGGCGGATATTGAGAGCAAGCAGCTGTGTTACTCGCTCGAACTGGGCATGCAGGGTTTCTCGGGCAACTCGATGAACATGGACGTGGCCATGCACGAGTTCGGCCACCACCTGGTCTTCTCGCTGAACCGCAACATCGCCAACAGCCTGATCCACGAAGCCATGGCCGACTTTCTGGCGGCCTGCTTCACCGCCGACAGCGTGATCGAACCCAGCGAGTGGCCGGGCTTCGATCGCGACCTGCAAAACAACAATCGCGCGCCGGAAGACATCATCACCAAGGGCGAGTATTGCGAGATCTTGTTGGGCCGCATGGAGGCGGACGCCATCGATCTGGTCTATCCCCAATTGGCACAGACCTTTTCGGCCTGCCGCGACGAAGACCCACAGGAGCCGGAGCCGCATTGGGCCAGCATGATCCTCAGCGGGGCCTTCTGGGAATTGCGCGCCACCATTGGCGAGGCCAATTTCCTGCCGGCCCTGTTCTTGGCCATACACCGAATCACCGCAGCCGACACCGGGAACCTGATGCAACTTTTGATCGAGACGGATCAGGAATTAAACGGAGGCGCGAACGAGGACCTCGTCAAAGACGTCTTCGCCGCACGAGGAATCGATCAGAACCTGGGGTTGAACTTTCCGGACATCCCCTACCCCTATTGCCCGTGAAGGTCTAAGTCTACTTGGCGCAGCGGAAGCCCAGCGGAGAGAAGGAGGCCGTCTGCGGATTGGCACCGCGGTTTGATGCGCGCATGTACTGTATCTCGTACCCAAAGGCACCGCCGCGCATGACCCGGTTGTCTCCGCTGGTGGGCCCCGTGGGATCATCCGAGGGGCTGCTTTCGTAATAAGCGACGGCGTAGTAGTCGTTGACCCATTCGTACAAATTGCCGGCCATATCCTCGGCACCGTAAGGGCTGTTTCCCTCCGTGTGGCTGCCCACCGGAGCGCTGTCGCCGAGACAATCTCCAAAATTCGCTTTCAAACAATCCGGGGCCGAGTTGCCCCAGGGGTAGACCAAACCGGTCGCTCCGCGGGCGGCCTTCTCCCACTCCGCCTCCGAGGGCAGTCTCTTGCCCACATAGGTGCAGTACACGTTGGCCTGGTCCCAAGAGACGCAGCCCACCGGGTGATCGGCCCGGCCAACAGGATCCCAATTGCAACTCGCGTCCGTGCCGGGCGCGGAGCAGCCGCCCACGTCGACACAGGCCTGATAGCGCGCCTGGGTCACCTCTCGTACGTCAATCTCGTAAGTCGACAGCGTGACCTCGTGGTAAGGCAGTTCGTCCGGATCACAAGCCGTGTCTTCGGCCTCATTACAGCCCATCATGAAGGGGCCCGCGGCAACCTCCATCATGGTCACATCATCGATTTCCTGCACACAGATGCTCTCCTCGCAAACGAAGCCGGTATCGCAATCCGAATCGGTGGTGCAACCGCCGTCGTCGGAACATCCGGACAAGCAAACAAGCGCGCCTGTGATAATCAATAGAGTTCGCATCACGTATCCCCCTCAAGCCCCGAACTTCCGAAGGCGGCCGGCATGGGCCAGCATTAATGGCATCAGTTCCGTGGAATGTACCCGGCCAAGCCCCCCGGCGATGAAAGCGGTCTCGCCGAAGCTGTTCACCGCATCCACCCTGGCCGTGTCGGCCACCAGGCATACCGGCACCGGATGCCAGGAATGGGCTTTCATGGAGCAAGGGGTGGAGTGGTCGCCGGTGATGAGCAGCACGTCCGGCTTCAAGGCCTCCAGACGAGGCAGCAGCGCGTCAAAGTGCTCGATGACTTTCACCTTGGCCTCAAAGTTGCCATCCTCACCGGCCGAATCGGTCTTCTTCACATGAAAAAACATGAAGTCCGTATTGGCAAGTTCGCGTTCCGCGATGGCGAACTCGTCTTCCAGACTGCTTTGACCTTCTTCGATGACCCGCATGCCGCAAAGCTTGGATACGCCCTTGTACATGGGGTAGGCGGCCACGGCCAAAGCCCGCCACTTATACAGCTCGCAAAAATTGGGCAAGGGCTCGTAGACGTCGAAGCCTCGCATCATGATGAAGTTGGCCTTGGGCTCATCGGACAACACCTCTTTGGCCAGGGCGATGAGCTTGTTGGCCAGACCAGCGGCCTCCGTGGCCTCGGGACTGGGCTCGTCTTCGGCGGGTACCACTTCCAATGGCTTCTTGCCCACTTTCTGAGGGTCCGAATCCAAAAGCCGACCATCCAGTTTCTTGCCACGGAAGATGACCGCCGCCCGGTACTCCTTGACATGCTGCCAGAGCACCTCGACTCCATCGATTTCCCTAATCTGCGCAGCCAGCTTAGCCAGCACGCGCTTACCCTCTTCGTCGGGGATACGACCCGCCCGTCGATCCGCCACCGTGCCGTCAGCGGCCAGGGTGGCGAAATTCAGCCGGGAGGCCAAATCCCCGGCCTTGAACTCAAAACTCGTGCCCGCCGTATCCAGTACGCCTCGGCCGATGACCATGTTGATGGGATCGTAACCGAACAGACCGATATGCGCGGGGCCCGAGCCCGGGGTGATGCCCGTGGCCACCGGATCGTGAAAACCGGAAACGCCCCGCCGGGCGAAGTCATCCAAATTGGGCGTCTTGGCCGCCTCCAGGGACGTCTTTCCCTCTGGCCCGGGCAAACCACCAACACCGTCCAAAACCACCAAGACCACCTTGCTCTTCGCTTCAACCGCCAGGTCGGAAAGGAAATCCAAGTTCATGTGATTCTCCGTTTCAGAAGGGCTTAAAAAGTTTGGACCGAGGTCTGGGCGTTGTAGCTCAAACCGAAGGTCAAATCCGACGCCACCCCATAGCCCCAGTCGCTGTACCTGTACACGAAAAGGTCGTGGGTGATGATGAAAAAGATGGGCCCCACCAGGGAAAAATAAATGCGGTTGGACATGGAACCCTTCAG
>JAUVAM010000078.1 GCA_030591745.1 Deltaproteobacteria bacterium | reverse complement strand
GAAACGCAAAGCCAAGGGCCGAACACGAATCAGGACAAAGAGCAGCAATCCGGAAAGCCCCAAAGAAACGAAACCCAAATGTAGGCCCGAGATGGCCAAAAGATGGGCCAAGCCAGAACGGGCAAAGTCCTCTCGAAGGCTGTCGGGCACGGCGCTGGCGTCGCCCAAGCTCAAAGCCATCACCAAGGCCCGGGCCTCGGTCGTCGCCTGTCTTGAGCCAATGGCCTCTCGAAGTTGCTGCCTCCAGACCTGGACCCAGCGCATGGGATCCGTCTCGGCCGGTCGCTCATCGACCAGCACCTGGTCACAGTTTTCAACCCAGGCCAGGCCTTGAATACCGCGACGCGCCTGGAATTCAGCCGGATCCGGACGCCTGAAGTTTCGCCGATGCCTTGGTGCACGCAAGCGCCCCATCCACCGCAACCTGTCCCCGCGTCCCATGAGGGGGCATGCCTTTGCGTCTTCGATGCGTAGCTGAACCCGAGCAGGCCAAACCTCGAGCTCTTCACCCGCTTCCGCCAGGGCTTCGACCTGGAGCTCTAACCGAAGCCCCGTCGCCTGATATTCCGGTTGCCTGATGACACGACCGACCAAACGTACGCGTCCTTCAGGCCAAGTCACGGCGAGACCCGGAGCAGACAAAGCCTGCCATCCCAACAAGATCACGAGGGCCAACCACAGATAAATCCGCAAAACGCCCCCGCGCCGCCTCCAGGCCAGAAGAACCGCCAGCAGACCCAGCATGGCCACCAGCACCCAAACCGGCCACCCGGGTTTCGGCCACAGGGTCCCCAGGACGAGGCCCAAGGCATATGCACAGACCAGGCTAAGCAATGGCCTGGCCATGGGCAGGCGATCGGATTCGCTCATTTTCCACTATCCGACAAGTCTTGGAGAAAAATCCGATAGTCGTCCGGTCGATTCAAATTACGGATCACGCCTGGATCGTCCACATCGACATAGGCCACTTGGCCCTTTTGCGCCTGCGCCTCGACCACACGGCGGGCTCCATGATCGGCCTCGGGACCGAGCAGCGATTCAGCCAAGGCCAAGCCAAAAGCCGTGGGATGCCCAAATTGTCCTTGATACCGCGCCACGGCAACTGCCCGTTTATCAAGGGCCTGCCGCACGACCGAAACGCTCTCGGGCATCACCTGCCCCTGATCCACCAAAACCACGAGCCATCCCCCTGCATCCGGACAAGCTCGCATCGCACAACGCAATGAGGAAATCTGCCCCCCTTCAGGGCGTGGATTGGACACAAGCCTCACACCCTCAAGCCTGCATGCCTGACGGATGGGCGCGAGGTCCCCAGAGACCACCGCCAAGACCGGGTCACAGCCCCCAAGTCGTAAGGCCTCGGCCATGCTGTCGAGAAAAACGCTGTCGCCCACCTTGAGCAAGGCCTTGGACTTACCCATGCGAGTAGAAAGGCCTGCCGCCAACACAACACCCGCCACCTTCATGCTCATCCCGCCCGTCTCTTCGCCCGGCGACGCCGCCTCAGACGCAAGACACGCATGTGCTCCACATGCGCAAGTAAACCCTGCTGGACTTCACCCACTACTTGACGAAAACCATCCCCAGGCCATGCAGCAAGGAGCAACCGACCCAAAGACAAAACTCGCGCCTCATCAATGACCCCTTCGGCCAGCAAGGCCTCCGCCTCCCGGGCCAAGCCGGACTTCGGTCCACCCCCAAAAGCGACACGAACCTTGGACAAGGACCCATCCCGATGGCGCCTGGCCAACAGAGCCAAAATCGGCCCACGTCCTCCATCGTTCACCGCATGCAAGCTCAATTGCCGGCCACGACGAATCGGGACACGCAAGGATTCCACAAGCTCGTCCGGTGCCAATAGGCCCCGCCCGCCGCCCGCCTGGGTGCCATTGATCGCCAAGCTGCGCTCCCCATCTCGCGAGCGCAACACCGCAACCGCGTCCAAACAATCCAGGGCCGGCCACAATCCGCCCGAGGGCCCATCCCCAATCAAGACCCCCCCCATCGTGGCCCGTCGTCGCCATTGCTTGTGGCCCAGCTGGCCGCATGCCAAAGCCAGGAGACGAGCCCGCCTGCGCAAAATGTCGTCTTTGGCCGCATCCTCCAAACGCAGAGTCGCCCCAAGGCGCAGCCGTCCCTCGGCATCTTCGCCCTGCCCGCCGAGGGAGGCCACCCGTTGCAGATCCACCCAAAGCAAACGATTCTCTGTATGCTGGGACGTGCCGCCTCCTAGCAGGTGTACGGAAGGACCGTCCGCCGCCAACAATTCGCAGACGTCTTCCAATTGGTCAAGGGGGACGAAGCCCAGAGGGTCGCCCATACTCACCTGGCCTTGCGGCGACTCTTTTTGCCCTTGTCGGACATCCGCCCCGCCTCCAACGCACCCTTGCGCCATAACGCGATGAGTTCCGCGGCGACGGCAACGGCGATCTCAACCGGGGTGACCGCACCGATATTCAAACCGATGGGGGTGCAAACTTTCTCGAGCCGCTCCCTCTCAACACCGGCGTCCAGCAAAGCGTCGAGCGCGGCCTTGGCCTTGTTCCGCGAACCGATCATGCCGATATATGCGACGTCCTGCTCTATCACCTGCTCGAGCACATGCTGATCATGCTCGTGCCCACGGGTGACAATGATCACATGATCGAGGGGGCCCGGGGGTTCCTCTCGCAAGTATTCGGTGAAGGCAGATTGCACCACCCGATGGACCTCGGGCAACCGTTCTTCGCTGGCCCAATCCGTCCGATCATCGACCACGGTCACCCTACAGTCCAGGGTGCTCATGAGTCTTGCCAAGGCACTACCCACATGACCCGCGCCGAAAATGATCACCGAGCGAGGAGGCACAATCGGTTCAATGTAGACCGAAATACCGCCTCCACAGGTCATGCCCAGCTTTTCCAAATCGTAGTCGAAGGTCCGGGGCCCATGTCCGTCTTCGATGGCGTCTAAGGCATCGGCGATGACGCGAGCCTCGACCACACCTCCTCCGATGGTGCCATGGATGTTCCCGTCCGGCAGCACTAACATCTTGGCCCCCACCTTGCCGGGGGCCGACCCCGTGCTCGTAATCACAAGCACCAGCGCGCCCGACTCATCCTGCTCGACCAACTCGTTTAATTTTTTTGCGATACTCCGAACATCACCACTTCCTGGCTCCATGAAGTCCTCCTTGGCTCGCCCTTTGTAATGCCGTTTTGCGCACCGCAGCCACGATACGCCCTTCACTGCCACAACGACAATTATTGCCCTCCAATCCCTCCCGGATCTGCTCCAGGCTGGGACGTAAAAACCGCGCCAGTATGGCATGTGCCGCCAGGAGCATCCCCGGCGTACAATGTCCGCAGGCCACCGCACCCTCTTCTGTCAAGGCTTCCTGGAGATCCCTCAGCAGGCCTCGCGCATGCAGGCCTTCCAGGGTATCCACCCGTTGCCCGTCCACCTGCAAAGTCATCACCAGACAAGCCGCAACGGGTTGATCATTCAACAAAACCGTACAGGCCCCACAGCGACCCAGACCGCAACCTAACTTGAGGCTTACGAGCCCAGCCCTGCGACGCAGGGTATCCACCAGGCGCTCATCCCTGGAGACTTCGAACAGGCTTTCGCTGCCATCAAGCTCCATACGCACCTGGATCATTTCGAGCCCTCCAGTCCCGGCTCCGACTGATGTGCATCGGCCAAAGCCGCGGCCAGCGCAGCAGCGGCTGACGGCAGCAAAACCGCACCCAAGGGCCTGGCGCCAAAGGGCCCCTCCGCATCCCGCGTCCGCAGATTATGCAGACGCAATGCATCGGGCGCCGAACAGCGCTCATCTGGATGTGTCAGGTTTTGGCCTGCGCAAAGGGCCATCTCACAAGCCAGGGCGTGATGGCGCGCCAGGCTATCGGGAGACAAAACCTGACCCACATCCAACCAGGTCTCCAAAGACAGCAACCGATGCCTGCCGCTGAGTTCATCGATGCAAACTTTCGCCAGGCTCAAGGCATAGGCCCCACGACCCCGTGGCGGTGCCTCGCCTCTGCCTTCCACGCGCACACCCTCGGCACCGACCAATTGCTCCAGGCTCGCCTCCCGCTTGGCCTGCCGAAGCATCCCAGCATCCAGCTTCACAGCCTCCAGCCCCCAGCCCAACATATCCCGAGCCAGCACGGCCAACAGAGCTTCCAGCTTGTCCGCGCCATCAAGAAAAGCGCTCAACAGGCGCCAGCTCGAAGAGGCACTCAATGCCGGTCCGGCGGCCGACGCATCCTGGCTATCGGCGGGCGGAATCACAAGGAGACCAGGATCCATGCCCAGACGATCGGCGGCCGCCCGCCGAAGCGCCTCCTGCAAACCATGGCCCAACTGGCCACGTCCACACAGCAAACGCAAGACACCGTCAGTCCCAAGCTCAAGGATCATGCGAGCCGGTTCCGTTTGGCTACCGGCCTCTTGGCGAGCCAAGGCCACGCCTTGTCCCCAGCACAAATGCGCCGAGGCATCCCGCCGTCGCCTGCTTCGGTGTCGCCAGGCCTTGGAGCGGCGCGCGGCACGAATGACGCCCTCGGCACCATGAGGCCTTTCCACCTTTTGTCCCAGGGCGTCGAAGTCACCCGGCTTCAGCACAAAGGATTGTCGCCAGGCAAGAGGGTCCCGTCCCAGTTCCCGCGCCATCCAGTTCAAATGCTGCTCCATGGGTATCCCCAGCATGGCCCCATGCCAGATGTGCGGATCGGGATAAGCGCCCGAATGACTGGGCAGCACCCCAGCTTCGATTTCCACGTGCTCCAGGCGATAGGGCCCAAACAAATGCGCCATGCACAGGTCCACATAAGCCTGGGCCCCTGAAAGATAAGCCCCTCCGTCCAGTTGACAACGGAGGCGACAGGCCACGAGCTTGCCCGACCGGTTCACCCCGGTCGTGATATGCACCGAGGCCTGTCTCGAGCCGCAGACCTTGGTCTCGTCAGGAACCAGTCGCACGGGCGCGCCGACCCGCTGGCAGGCTAGTCCAAGCCGCAGCATGTTGCCCAGATCCTCCTGTGCGGGCCAAGGTCCCTCGACCCGCTCACAACGCAGCCTCACCTTTTCGGCAGGCAATCCCAAGACCCGAGCCAGCAAGGCCGCATCGCGATGCACCCAGCGACTGCGAGCCAAGAGCTCAAGACCGCCCCGCCCGTCGGGCCAAACTACCGCGGGCGTATCCGCCAAAGGCTGTATCGCGGGTTCGCCGACATGCCACTCGCGTTCGAAAACCCGATGGGCCTTATCCAAAGCCTTCGCCACCTCTCCACGCGAGAATCGACTACGCAGCCCTTCCTTCTCGGCATGATTTCCCGCAGTCAAGCCGGGCTCCAAAGTGACCAGGATAGCCGCAGCCGCCCGCCTTGCGATCTCGGGGCTCTTAGCCGTGACCATGGCCAAAGGCTCGCCCGCGTAACCCACAGCGCCGCCAATCAAAAGAGGATGATCATCACCATGCACGCCGAAGTGACCCGCACCAGGCAGGTCGGCGGCCAGGCAAACATCCACCACGCCCGGCATGGCCCGGACCGCCCCACAATCCACCGCCGCCAATCGGGCTGGGGCACGCTCGGCACCAACCAGGGCTACCCACAAACAATCTTCGGGCATGTGATCGGCCGGAAAACGGGCCCGGCCGAACATGGCGTCCTCGTCGGCCAAATGCATCCCGTGTTTGCCGATCCAGCGGTAACTGACCATGGTTCGAGATCCTACCCGAGGGCTCGGGCGGACTCAAGAGAGCAAACTGAAAGGGGGGAAGGAAAAAACAGCAGCGAATCAGAATGCGAAATTGGCACCGATCTGAAACTTCACGTTCAGCGAACCCTGGGTATCAACATCGTCATCGGTCGGGATCCACTCGGCGTATTCGATGCCCAAATCGGCCGACAGACCCAGCCAGGACAAGAGCATCCACCGCACCCCGAAACCAGCACCCAGGGCGACACCCGTCAAGGGGTCCGCTTCCTCGATGTCCATATAAACGAGAGAGGCGAAGCCGAAGCTGCCATAGGGATGAAGCAAGACCTTGTTGTTGGCGACCGGGATCAAATAGCCCAGGCGCATCATCAAATCAAAAAAGCCAATCTGGGTCGACACGGTACCGAAGTCCTTATCCAAAAACTCCAGGTCCAGCGCAAAACCAAGCATGAAGCCCTTGCCGATCCGCCAGTCCAAATAAGTTGCCAAGCCGGCAAAGGTGTCCCCATCGGCTTCCGAGTCCATCCAACTCATGTTCGTCACGCCGATGCCGGCACCGACAAAAAACCGCGGCAGCTTGTCACCAGAGGCAGCCTTCACCACGGGGCGTTCTTCCTCCACTGGAGGAGGCGGGGCGATGGGTTTCTCCACGATGGGATCAGGCTCAACCACCGGCGGTTTCTCCACCGACGCAGCCTTCTTCAGATCGCTCATGATTTCTTTCCTGATCTCGTCGGCCAGTATATCGATCGACTCGATGAGGGGATCCGGATCGCAGGATCCACGACCCGTCACGCCCTTGATCATGGTGGAACTCTTGAGATCGAATATCTGAGCCGTGATCAGGCACTGCTTTCCCACCCGGCCAATCTTCGTTGAAATGGAGTACTGGGCGGCCAACTCACGACCCAACTGAATCTGACAATTGGTGTCGTAGCATTCTTTGTGACTATCGGCCTTCGCCTGCACCAGGCGCTTCTTGATTTCATCCCGAGGAATGATCTGAAGCTCCCCACCCTCGCCCATCCTGGTGGCCAAATAGTCGGTCAGGTTCACCACCTCATCTGCCTTGAGACCCGATCCCCGACTTTCCATCATAAAAACCGCGACCACGACGGACTCATTCTGCGCCTTGGCGACAGGCACCGCAGCCAATAGAAAACTAGTCATCAGGGCCAATACAAGCAATCGAGATTTCATACCATACCCCTTAGGTTAGGATTTCCAAAAACCACCTCCAACTACCACGACGGGCGGCATGGAGGCAAATAGTGCTCAGGAGCCCAAAGGCACACAGGCCCCCAGCAGACAGCGCTGCCCCGAGCGACATTGGGCATCTTCTTCGCAGCCCAAACAGTAACCCAGCACACCACAGGTCATGTCCGGCCGGCAGTCTTCGTCGTCGGTGCATTTGCCGTCGGCCGGGTAGCACTGACCCGTTTCCGGATCGCAAAGCTCTTCGGCTCCACAGGTCACGTCGTCACAAGCATCTCCACCCCAGCGGGGCACACACGCAGTCATCAGGCACTGCTCAGCGGGCTTGCACTGCGCATCACTGTCGCAACCGACACAGAAGTTCAGGATGCACTGCAAGCCAAATGCACAATCCGTGATGTCCTCACAGCCCGTATCCGGCTCGCATGCGCCGGATACGGTATTGCAGCGCTCGTCGGCGGCACAGTCGGCATCCGAACTACAGCCGCCGTCAGGTACGCATTGGCCCGCATCGCAGTGGAATTCCGCGTCGCAGTCTCCGTCCACGGTGCATTCCACCGTCTCGGGCTCACAGATGCCCGTGTTGGGATTACATATCTCGCCTTCGGGACATGTCACATCTTCACAGGCATTGGCTGTGCCGATACAGGCCCCGAAAAGGCAACTCTGCCCGGGAAAACAGTCCGCGTCATCGGAGCAGCCGGTGCAAAAGCCGAAAGAACAGGTCAGCCCCGCCGGACAGTCCGCATCCGACTGGCAACCGAAGGAAGACTCCTCTTCGCAGGTGTTGCTGTCTAAATTGCAGACCTCGCCTTCGGCGCAGTCTTCATCTCCATCGCAGTAACCCGGGATGGGTTCGCATTGGCCACCGACACATTGCTGACCGGCCAAACAATCCTCATCCACGCCGCAATCCGGCTCGATGAGCAGACAGGCTCCGTCTTGGCAGTGATAGCCATCTTCACAGTCGCCGTCGACGCTGCATTCGATGGCGCTCTCGCACCAACCCTCGACGCAAACCTCGTCCCGACGACAGTCGTAGTCGCTACGGCAGACCGGGCCTGCCCAAACACATTCGCTCGCATCGCAGACCTCGTTCCAATCACAGTCCGCATCGGCTTCACAGCCGGAGCTGACCACGCCCGGATCCACGCAACGAGCCGTGGCCATGCTGCACACCAGGCCGGTCTCACAGTCCTCGTCCCCATCACAACCCACGATGCATTGGCCAGTGTAGGCAGAACAAATCTCGTCGGCTTCGCATTCGGAGCTGTCCAAACAACCGATGATGCATTGGGACGTGTAAGGGTTACAGATTTCGCCCCGCTTGCAGTCCTCGTGCTCAAGGCAGCCCGGCATGCATCGGCTCTGGAAGAAATTGCAAATGTTGCCGGCAGGACAGTCCTCATGGGCCGCACAGGCTGCCTGGACCAAATCCGTCCCCCCGTCACACTGGGTCAGCGCCAACAGGCCCATCAAAGCCAAAGCCACCAATAGAGCAATTTTACGAACCATCACAACACCTCCATAATTCTCATCGAAGAGCTGACTCTACCACAAAGCCTTCGACTGAGCTATGATGCGCTCATGCCTACTTGCCGCCTGTCCAAGTCGATCGGATCCCTGCTGCTCATCTTGTTTTCAATCGCCTGCCAAGATCCGAACCCGGCCCGCGAAAAGACACCGACTGCGGCCGGCCCGCGACTCATCACCGACTCCCATGTCCATCTGAGCCCTGATGCCCAAAGCATAGAACGGGCCCTGAATCTCTTCGAGCGCAACGGCATCGACCGATTCTGCGTGAAAAGCGCGGGCCCCTATGGCAGCCGCCGATTCGCGGCCACCGCTGCTCTGGGCGATCGCTTAGGCGACAAATTTGCTTATTTTTGCAACCTGGACTGGACAGGCGTCAACGAGCCGGGCTGGGCCGAGCGAGAGGCAGATCGCCTGCAGAAGGCAATGAAGCGAGGCGCCTCCGGCGTGAAGATCTTCAAAGCCCTGGGCCTGGGCGTACGGGATATCCAGGGCAAATTCATGGCCGTCGACGACCCCCGACTGGATCCCATCATGCGCCGGGCCGCCGAAACAGGCGCCGTGGTGGCCCTGCACACGGGCGATCCGGTGACCTTCTTTGACGCCCCGGATCTCGCCAACGAACGCTATTTTGAGTTGCTCTTTGCCCCGTCCTGGTCTTTTTCGGGTTCGGAGCATCCCAGCCGGAAAACCCTGATGGAAGCCAGGGATCGCCTGCTGGCCCGCCACCCCAAGACCACCTTTCTGGGCATCCATCTGGCCAACATGCCCGAGGACCTCCAGGCGGTGGATCGCCTCTTGGAGAAACAGCCCAATCTTTACGTGGACACCTCGGCCCGCATCGGAGAATTCGGTCGCCATCCCGCAAGCGAAGTTCGAGCTT
>JAUVAM010000241.1 GCA_030591745.1 Deltaproteobacteria bacterium | reverse complement strand
TACTTTTTGTCTCTCCCGACGAAGAGAGGAAGGGCGTCATGTTAAGAAACAAACGCCATATGATGATTAGTAGCTTGGCCATTATCCTTATGGCCTGGGTGATCTTCCCGGCTTGTACCGACGATGTAGCCGGTCCGGTGCTGTGCTCAGTGGACGAAGACTGCTCAGGTGGTCAACTCTGTTATCATGGTGTTTGCCGTCAGGAATGCGACGGAGACTCGGACTGTGCGGATGAGGAACTCTGTGTGTCGGGTGCCTGCCTGATGCCCTGCTCTTCCGATGAAGCCTGTCCCAAGGGCGAAACCTGCCAAAGCGGCTATTGTCAGCCCGAACCGCAGCAAACCGACGGAGGCGACGCCGATGCGGGTGGCGACCATTGCGTCGACGAAGACAACGACGGATACGGAGACTTCTGCGTTCCGGGTCCAGACTGCGATGACCACGATCGCACCATCCACCCCAACGCCAACGAAATTTGTGATGACGGTAAAGACAACGACTGCGACGGAAGCACCGACGAAGCGGACTGCGGTTGCATCCCGGGCGATCGCATCGCCTGCTATGCCGGCCCCTTGGGCACTGACGGCCATGCCCCGTGCCACCCCGGTGTAGCCACCTGCCAAACAAACCGGACATTCGGCCCCTGTCTCGGCGAGCAATTGCCCAACGAAACGGAAGAAATCAGCTGCAACGGCATCGACGACGACTGTGACGGCGAGGTGGATGAAAATCTGACCAACCGATGTGGGGACTGCAGCCCCGCCAACGACCAACTTGTGGAAATCTGCGCCAACGGCATCGACGACAACTGCGACGGCTCGGTGGATGAAAACTGTGATTGTGATCCACAATGCCTGTGCACCGCCAACGAATGCGTCTGCCGCCCACCCACGGACCAACCCTGTTATTCCGGACCGCCCAGCACCCTGGGCTTTGGTGTCTGCCGTGGCGGCATCCACGATTGCGTAGAACAGGGAGATGGCTCCTACTCTTGGACCACCTGTGTGGGCGAGGTCCTGCCCGGCACCGAGTGCATCACCGGACCCAACGGCATCGACGACGATTGTGACGGCTTCACCGATGAGGGCTGCTTAGACGACGATGGTGATGGGGTTTCTCCGCCCGCGGACTGCAACGACGGAGATCGCAACATTTATCCGGGCGCAGACGAGGTCTGCAACACCCTCGACGACAACTGCAACGGCATCGTGGACGAAGGCGTGAGCAACGCCTGTGGTGGCTGCGGTCCCGTACCGGACGAAGTCTGCGGCGATGGGCTGGACAACGACTGCGACGGGGCGGTGGATGAGGGCTGCGGCGGATGCGGCGCCACCGACACCCGAGATTGCTACAGAGGTCCGGCAGGCACCCAGGACGTGGGCCAATGCATCTGGGGCACCCAGGTCTGCGACGGCGAGTTCTGGAGCCAATGCACAGGTGACGTGCTCCCCGATCCGGAAATCTGCGACGGCATCGACAATGACTGCGATAATGAAATTGACGAGCAATGGGCCATCGGCGCCAATTCCTGCGGTTACTGCGACGGCACCGAGACCTGCGACGGCATAGACAACGACTGCGACGGCTTCACCGACGAAGGCCTGCGCAACTACTGCGGCCATTGCATCGCTTGCGCCAGCGACGAAGACTGCGTGGCCGACACCGCTTGCGATCCCGCGGCCCTGGTCTGCAGCGAGACCGCCTGTGACGGCGTGGATAACGACTGCGACGGCCTGACGGATGAAGGTCTCTTGAACGCCTGCGGCACCTGCGGCGACTCTTGCTACGATCAGGGATGGGGTGGTCCCGCCTGCGCCGACTGCGAAGGGTCCTGGGCGGATGGCAGCTCCGACGGCGTGAGCAACGCCCAAAACCCGGACGAACTCCGGCTGGATTCTGAAACCATCAACCCCCACTTCATTTGGATCGCAGGCACAGGCGTGGCCTGCAACGCAGCCAGCGGCTGTGTAAGCAACCCGGCCTGCTACAGCGGCCAGACCTGCCACACGGTACAAAAATTCGATACGCGCACGGCCGAGCTCATGGGCGTTTACTCCAGTTGGGGTTGGGACCCCTCGCGCACGGCAGTGGCCGCGGACAACACGGTCTGGATTGGCCACCGTGGCTGTGCGACCCCCCTGGGAAGCTGCGATCCCAGCGACCCGCGCCACGGCAACGGCACGCACTTGAACGCCGATGGTGAGCTCATTTGCCGGGCCGACGTAACGGGCATCTCTTCGGTGGCCGTCCGAGCCTTGACCGTGGACGGGGACAACAATGCCTGGCTCGGATCCTGGGACAAGGCCACCATGTACCAGTACTCAGGCAGCGAGACCGAAGGCACGGCCGACGGCGTGCCGCTCTGCAAGCACTTACAGACCGTCCCCATGAACACGGACGGACAAAGCAGCCATGCCTATGGCGCGGCGGTGGACGGAAACGGCATCCTGTGGATTGCCACTTTGGGCTCTGGCCCCATTCGGGCCATCAATACGGTCAACGGCAGCATCGTGCGCACCGTGCCCAGCAGCTACCAGACTTACGGCATGGCCATCGACGCCAACGGCGTGCCCTGGTACGGCTGCTGGAATGGTTCCTGCGCTTGCGGCTTACTCAGCGTGGACCTGGGCAGCGACACCCTGGTCTGCCACGGCCGCTCGGTGGGCAACACCGCGGGTGGCCGCACCCGAGGCGTGGCCATCGATCAGACCGGCAGCATCTGGGTGGCCGAATGGGACAAAAACGTGGTGAGCAAATTCAACGCCTCGGGCGTCCACACGGCCCAGTACGGATTAAGTGGGCTGGGTGTCAGCCCCACGGGGCCTTTGGGCATGGCCATCGATTTCGACGACAACATCTGGGCCATCAGCTATGGCTCTCACCACGCCACCAAGCTGGATCCCAACACCGGCGCGGTGCTGGCCAACATCTCGGTTTTCACGCCCTATACCTATTCAGACATGACCGGCTACCAACTGCGCACCTTCACCCTGCGGCAAGGCACTTGGGTAGCAGACTACGACTCGGGCTACGCCGAAGCCATCTGGGACGCGGTGGTCTGGACCGGTTGGGTGGGTACTGACGATCGGATTCGCATTCGGGTACGCTCAGCCGCCACCGAAGGCGCCCTGGTCTCTTCCACCTACACAAGCTACTACGATTCAGACGTGGCCGTGCCCAACGGGCCTTGGGTAGCCCATATTGCCGGACAGGTGCCGAACAACCGCTGGCTGCAAGTGGAAGTCACCTTGACCACGGAGGACGACATCTCGCCGGCCTTCCGCGGCATGGAAGTGTTCTGGCAACGCTAGTCAGATCGGCAAGCAGTTCGAGTCCCTCGCCAGAGCCCGACCCAAGACGAACATACTCGCGGCCAAGACCAAGTCCATCTCGTCGCCATCCTTGGCCTTGGGCCCCTTCTCCATCTTGATGATGCTGAAATCACCCGGATCCAGCTCAGCCTTGAGCTTGGGGCTGTCGTAGTTCAACTTGCCGCCGTCAAAGCCCAGCGCATGCAGACCGTCTTCTGCCTTGGCCTGCATGGTCCAGCCCTTTTCCGTCAAACGAATACGCCAACCATGCTCTTCGGCGGCAAAGCTGTCATCCGAAAAACACAAACGCACTTTGTCACGATAGGGCGCGCCTGCTGTGGGACAAAAAGTAGCGCAATTGCCACACTCGTTACAGAAGTCCGCCAGGTTCACGATCTGCACATCCTGACCCACGGAGAAAACCTGGGTCTCTTTGGCCTTCCAGTCACCCAACTCAAGGTGCAGGGCCGGCAAGGAGGCCGCGAAGGGCTCACAGGACAATTCCCAGTTGGCCCGGTTCGGGCAGACCGTGACACAGAGCGAGCAATAGTCGTCGCAATCCAAGCAGCGTGACGCCTCCTTGCGAGCCTGTTCTTCGCCCAAGCTCAAAACCACACGCTCGAAATTCATGCGAGCGTTGTCGGGCAACTCAGGGATGGTTTCCGGGTAAACCCGTCGAGATTTTTTCAGCAAGCGTTGCCTGTGGCTCTCGGGCTTAGTCAACTTTTGCTCCCCGAACAGCTGCCGGCCTTCCCGCTGCAAGATCTCAACCGCGGCCCGGCGAGCATCGGCCTCGGCCTTGATGATGGTGGCCCCGCCGCGCACCGCGTCGCCGCCGGCAAAAACCCGCTCGAGGTTAGTCTGGCCCGTGGCTTCATCTACTTGCAGGCTGTCCCATTTGCTCACAGCCAGACCCGCCTCCTTCCACATGGCCACGTCAGGCTTCTGTCCGATGGCCACGATGAGGCTATCCGCCTCCAGGTCGAAGGTTGAGCCTTCGATGGGCACCGGCTTGGGTCGACCACTCCGATCCGCCTCGCCCAGACGCATCTTCTGGCAGGCCAAGGCGCGGAACTTGCCCTCTGCGTCTAAGCGCACCGCCGTTGGAGCCAAAAGCTCCTGTACTTGCACACCCTCACGCAACAAGGCCTCGATCTCTTCATCGTCGGCGGGCATCTGGGCCACGGTTCGCCTGTACACAACAATCACTTCACCGTCGGCCCCCACCAGCCGTCGGGCCGTGCGCGCCGCATCCATGGCCGAGTTGCCACCCCCAACAACAAGAGCCCGCTTGCCCAAATCCGCTTGGCCACCCGAGCGCACCTGGCTCAGCAAGACCAAACAGTCGTGGACTCCAGGGGCGTCTTCGTTCTCAATCTTCAAGGGGATGGACCTGTGGGCACCAATGCCCACAAAAACGTAGTCATGTTTTTTCTGCAGGTCGGCAAAAGAGAGTTCCTCGCCAATCCGAACCCCGAATCGGGTCTCGACACCCAACTTGCGTATCCTGGCGATGTCTTCCGCGAGAGAAGCATCGGGCAGGCGATAGGATGGGATCATTTGGGCCGGCACGCCTCCCGGACCCTCCCGGGCATCGAAGAGAGTCACGGCAAAACCGCCCATGGCCAGATAATAGGAGGCCGCCAATCCCGCCGGGCCGGCCCCCACCACGGCCGCCGACTTGCCTAAGGAGGCTGCCGCTTTGGGCAACCCACCTTCTTTGACCTGCTCGGTGATGAATCGTTTTATCTCCCGGATGGCCAATGGCGCGTCGTAGAGATTTCGCACACACTTGGTCATGCAAGGGTGGTCACAAACCGCACCCGTGGTGGCCGGCAAGGGATTGGTCTTGAGCACCACGCCCAGGGCCTCCGTGTATTTACCCTCGGACACCAGGTGCATGTAGTCGGGCACATTCTGGTTGGCTGGACAGCCCTCGGTGCACGGGGCGTGGATGCAGTCGAAGCGCCCCAGAGGGCGCTCGGTTTTGGTGGACAGGCTGCGCCTGGGCTTGTGATAACGCAAATCTTTGCCTACGGCCTCTGCGTAGGTGGCCAGGTTGACCCGCTGACAAGCGCGCAACAAGGCATCCGGCTCCACACCCTGGGCCAAGGCAGCCTCCATGTCGCCGGATTCAACGCACTGGCGCGCTTCGCCTGAAAGGCCCTGCAGCTTGGATGCCACGGACTTTGGCGCCGAAGTCAATGCCCGACTCAATGCCAAGTCATCCAGACCCAGGGCCTGTGCCTGGGTCATTTCTTTGCGAATCTCTTCGATGTACTGGGGTAGTCGACCGTAACCGCCGGGGCGCAGTAAATCCGAACAAACGGTCACGGGCCGCAGGCCACCTGCCAATAGTGAGGTCACATTGAAAACATCCGCACCACCCGACAACGAGATGGGCAAACTGCCTTCAAACTCTTCAGAGAGCTTATGCGCAAGTTGCACCGACAGCGGGTGCAGAGCCCGGCCCGACATGTAATGCATGGCCTCTTTCTCCGGCAGGACATGGCGAATGTTGAGCGTCTCCAAGGTATTGGTCAGTTTCAAACCGAAAAATACGCCCTTGGCCTCAGCCGCGGCCTTAAGCGTGCGAACCATGGATACGGCCTCTTCATAGCTGGGGTCGTGCTCAAAAGCAGCATCCGGCACAACCGAGGAAAAGCCCAGCTCGTCGTTGAGGATGCCTCGCAACAAATCGGGTCCCAAGAGGGTCGGATTGAGCTTGATGGCCGTGTGCAAGCCCAATTCTTCGATCAAAAACTTTCCGATGCGCTCGATCTCGTCAGGAGGACAGCCGTGCATGGTCGAAAGCGTGATGCTGTTCGAAAGCTGGTTGGGCAAATCCAGGCCGTCTGGCAGCCTGTCGGCGGCCTGTTCCATCATCAACTTTTGTGCCTCTGTGGCATCGGCCATTCCTTGCAGAAACTGCTGGACCCGATCACCCTGGATGCCCTCCAAGTTGTAACCCACGCTCATGTTGAACGCAAAGCCCCGACTCTCGCCCAAGCCCAACTTTTGCTGCAAGGCGTGAATGGCAATCCAAGCCTTGAGATACTCAGCCAAACTCTGTTCGAGCTTCAGCTCTTGTGACCATTCACAATTGTAGCCCTC
>JAUVAM010000430.1 GCA_030591745.1 Deltaproteobacteria bacterium | reverse complement strand
TCACCCCCTCCTTGCTCAGGTCCGTGGCCAGCGATGGCAACGGGGTTTGGGTCAGCGTTGGTGAGAGCGGCGCGATTCTTCGAAGCGATGATTCCGGTGTGACCTGGGCCATGGTGACCACGGGCTTCACTCAGCATTTCGAAAACGTCGCATTTGGTCAGGGGCGCTTTGTCGCCGTGGGGCAGGGGACCATGGGCTGGGGGGATGGCATTCCGCCCATCCTGATCTTTTCGGACGATGGTGGACTGAGCTGGACCGAGATCGAGCTGCCCGGTGAGTTCAGCTCCCAGAATCGCCCCCTGGGCGGTATCGCCACCGACGGCAAGGGTCGCTGGTCGGCGGCCGGCAACGGTGGGGATCATCTGCTATCGAGCGACAATGGGGACAGTTGGCAAGTCGTGCGCCTGGGTGGCTGGGGCCTATACGACATCGCTTACCGACCCTGATTTCGCTTACCGACCCTGGTGATGACCCACCTTGAGGGCTTTGGCTTAGTGGCCGGCTGACTTTTTGGCGCCACCTGGGAAGGCGTACCAGATTTTGACGGCCATGAAGAGGCCCAGGAGGGTGAAGGGGAGTAAGAAGATGGGCCAGTAGAACCAGTCCTTGGAGGTGATGAAGCCCAAGGCCAAGGCCTGGACGCCGGTGCCGAGGTACACGAACCCGTCGATGATCCCCACGGCCGTGCCCGCTGACTTGCGACCGCCGAAGTCCATGGTCGCCGTGCCGGACAACATGCCGTGAACGCCGATGACCGCCATGGACATGATGGCCACCACAATGCCGAGGATCAGGGGGAGGTCAAGAACGAAGATCATGCCGAAGGTGGACACCACCAGGATGGCGTACAGCAGGGCCGCAACCGGACCACGCCGGGAGCCGAAGACCTTGTCGGAGACAAAGCCCGCGAACATGCCGCCCGTGATACCCGCGATGCAAAGAACCAGGCCCCAATGCTCCACGAAGAAGAAGGTTTTCGGGAGTCCGAGTTCCTTGGTGTAGATGGGGAACCAGTGCATTACGCCGTTGCGCATGACCCCGGAGCAGAATTCGATGCCGGCGATGACCAAGATGACCTTGTTGGTGAGGATCTTTTTGAGCACCCGGCCGAGCTTGAATTCCTCGTCGTCTTCCCCTGATGAGGCGTCTCCTGTGTCGAAGTTTTCGAAGCCTGCATCGGCCGGCGTATCCCTCAGGACGAAAAAATCGAGGATCACGAAGAGCACCAAGACCCCCGCCGGGATGAAGAAGAGCAGCCAGGTCGGGTTTATGACCATCTCAGGGGAGACCACGATCCACCTGAGGATGGTCTGGAAGGGCCCCATGTGCTCGGGGAGCGTCATTCCGGTGGCCTGGACGATGGCATGGCCCCAGTCAAAGGCGAAGTAAATGCCTAAGGAGATGAGGATGCCGAAGATGCCGCTGAAAGAGCCACGCTCTTTGACGTGGAACCAATTGGCGTTGACCTTGACGATGGACACGGCCCCGTAGCTTTGGAAGTACATGTTGAGCGCGTAGATCACGCTGAAGGCCAGGGGGATGTTCAGAGTCGTGCTTGGGTTGTTGAGGATGTAAAACGTCAACCCGCCCAGCGCCGCGTTCATCACCGATGAGCCGACAGCCCCGATGATGATGCCCTTGCGCCCACCGATTTTGTCGACGAGCGGACCGTTGATGAGAAAAGAAAAGGCGTAGGTGATGGCGCCCACACCGAAAATGATGCCGAAGTCGTCCTTGGGCATCAAATCCCCGAGGGCCGTTTTCGAGACGGTGAGGTTGTATCTTCCCATGTAGAGGAAGGAGTACGTGAGGCCGAGGGGGAGCCAGTTAAAAAGGCGTCTTCGGCGGTAGGCCTTGGAATGGTTGAGGGGGTTGCCGGCTGCCTTGGTGAACAACCACATTCCCACGATCACGGCGACGAAGATGAACAGGGTGGCGTATTGCGACATGGGCGTCGACGCTCCTCTTCCTTTGAATTAATGAGACCGGAGTATGGATCGGTGCTTGCCTGTTCGTCAACGCTTTACAGACGCTTCCATTGGCGACTGCCCTTGCTGGGCGGCGGGTTGGCGGCGAGGTCGTATTCGGCGCGACGGTTTTGGGCCTCGTCCGTTTCGTCCGGCGTTTGGACTTTCAAGGAACGCTCCCCGAAGCCCTGGAAATAGATGGGGTGGCCGAAGCCCTTTTTTCGCAAAAAGCGCGCGATGGACCGGGCCCTTTTTTCGCTCAAGACCTGGTTGGAGTCGTTGGCACCCACCGTGTCCGTGTGACCGGAGATGTAGAGTTTGATCGGCAAGAGCTTGCCGTACTTGGCCAGGCCTTCCTTGATCAGCAAGTAGCTCTTATCCAATTTCGGGGCTTCCGTGTCGCGGATGTCCCATTTGCCGGTCTCGAAGATCACTTCTTCGTGGGGCACGCTCCAGCGCCAGGGGATGAGCTCGAGATCCTCTGTGAAGCCTTCTTCGTCATGGGCGGTCAGGCGCATCTTGAGCACCTTGAGATTCTTGGGCTGTTGCCATCGCACAAAGACGCTTACGCCGGCTGGGCTGGGTTTCCATTCGCCCTCGCCGATGCTGGAGCCGTCCTCGCCTGTTATGTCGTAGCCCACGTGGACCACGGGACGCTTGGCTCGCAGGGTGAGTTCATGCTTGTCCAGATCCAGTTCATCGTAGCGGACGTCCAGCCCCATGCTGGGGACCTGCAGGGTTTCAAACTGCAAATTCATGGCACCCGTTTCGCCGGTAAGGAAAGTCGCTGTCAGGCTTCCCTTCCATCGGTGCTTTTCGCGTTCCTGGGGCAATTCGAATGTACGCTTGGACCCACGAGGGATCTGGGTTTTGGTGAGTTGCACCCGTTTGCCGTCGTTGCGTTTCAGGTCCAAGACCAGACGTTTCAGGTCCACCTTGACCGTGACGTCCAGGCTGGGCTTTTTGTTCGGCAGGACCTTGTCGTTGAGGTGAACCTGGATGACTTGCTCTTCGGCTGACGCCTGGTTCGCAAGGCCCAGGTTCGCAAGGACCAGCATCAACAAGACGGCAATCAAGGGGATCGCGCGTTCCATCATGATCAGGTTTCTTTTCGGCTGCCGCGTCTGAGCAGCAATACGGTCCATACGCCCAGAAGCAGAGCCAGCACGCCGACGCCGATTTGCAGCAACAACTTGTTGCGTTCGGTCCAGGGCGCGGGGCCTTTTGGTTTTTGGTCCTTGCCGAAGTCGGGGTTGGGGATTAGCGCGCTCATGCTTACTGTTTTGGGTCCAGCTCCCCCACCTTTGGCCAACTGGGCCGACAGATCATAGCGGGGCTGTTTGGCCTCGTCCCAACCCAGGAGCAGATGATGAGCCCCCGCGGACCTGGCACGAAAGATAAGCTCTTCAAGTCGATACTGGATTTGGACGGAGCTGATTTCCAGGGGGGCGTCGTCGCCGTCGTCGATGACGAGGCGCAGGAAGGGTCTTCCTCCCAGGGAAATGGGCAGCTCGAGATTTTCGTCGATGGTGACGGCTTGACCGGCATCCTGGCGTTTGACGCGGTATATGACGCCGCCACCCACCAGAAACCAGGCCTGACGCTGGGTGGAGGCCTCTACTCGCACGCGCCGCACGAATTCTCCTTGGCTGACCTGAATGCTCAGGCTGGAGAAAGGCACGCCCTTGGGCAGGCGCTCCAATGCCTGGATGCTTTGTTTCTCTTTGCGCTCGACGGGGCCCATGAAGGGTAAGTCTATCGATTTTTCGGCCGTGCCGGGGCGTATGTGTTCTTTGCCCAGGACGGTGGCAGCCTTGATGCGCAGGGTTTGTTTGTCACTGCCGGGCAGGAGGCTGATGCGCAAATATCGCGACTGGGAGCTGGGGTAGTTGAGCTCGTTGCGCGTCGCGCGGGGTCCGTCGGAGCGAACGTCGAAAACATAGGCGCCTTCGGTCAGCAGTCCGAAGTCTTTGCCGTCGCGGCTGGATTCGATGCGGGTGCGGCGCAGGTAGTCGTGTCCCGAGATGGACAAGGCGATGCGGTTGTGGGCCGGCGGTCCTTCGCCCAAATCGAGGACAGCCTGGCTTGAGCCGTCAGGCAGTTGCACCGGATCGTAGACCCTGGCCGCCAGGGGCTTTCGTCCGCCAGGTCGCCAAACAGGACGCCTCAGCCAGGGTACTTCCTGTCCGTCCGGACCCATCAGACGCAGATCCCTCAGGTCGGGGCGGGTCAAGCTGGCGCCGTATATCTCCGGCGTCACGGTGATGCGGTGATCGCCGCCGTCGGCCACACCTTGGATGCTCGCTCGCTGCGCGTATTTTTCTACCTGGGCGGCATTGGCTGTGGCCGGGATCGCCAGGGCCGCGCTAAGGGCCAGGGCGACCAGGATGGGGAACATCATTTTTCGCCTCCTTCGAT
>JAUVAM010000110.1 GCA_030591745.1 Deltaproteobacteria bacterium | reverse complement strand
GCGGGCCGTGCCCACGCCGCCCACCATGAGCTTTTCGCGTTGGGACAGGCGCTGGAATGCCGCCATCAGTGTTTCGATCCGCTTGCCCAGCATGGTCTCTTCGCCTTCCCGTCAACAACCGTTGACGATGTTGAGTTCAAACTCCACTTCACCTTCTTTGGTACGCCGACTTTTTCCTTCTTGGATTTCCGTGAAGCACTTGTTTTTCTCAAGGGATGTTTTGATCGTCGTGATGGATTCGAAATTGTCGGCGAAGCCCTCAACACGAATTTTAGCGGGTGCGATGTTGATGGTCTTCAGCCTGAGCTGTAGATCCTCGGGCAAAAGTTCGTGGATCTGTCGGAAAACGTCCAATGCGGTGTGGGTGGGCAGGGTGTCGCCCTCGGGTGAAACCTTTTCCTTGATGATGGCGATGGCCTTGTCCGGATTGTCGTATGACTTGCCCAGCACGGCCTTGGTGACTTCCTGGATGCGCTTGTTCAGGGTCTTGTCGGTTGAGCGGAGACTGAAGTAGCTCACCAGCCCGTTGCCCAGAGCCAAGATGGCCAAGATGACGAAGGCCACTGCAATGTGAAGGATTTTTCCACGCCACTGAGACATGTCGCCCTTGAAGGCGAAGTCGTCCCGACGCAAGTTGATCCAACCCTGACGCCCACCCTGGTGGGCGTGCAGGGCCAATCCTAAGGCCTTGGCCCAGGCGTTGGGTGCCTCCACCAGGCAGGTCAATTTCTCCATCCCGGGCAAGTCGAAGTGCTCCAGTTCCAGTCGCTCAACCTCCAAGTCCAGCTTTTCGGCCAGGTAGGCGTCCAGGTTGTCGACGTTGGAGCCCCCTCCGCAGAGCCAGATCTTGCCCACCGGGCGCTGGACCAGGCTGCGATGCGTGGACAGGGTCTGCCGCAGCTCGCGCACCAGGGCGTCGAGCCAATTCGCCAGGGCGTCCGAGATTTTGACCTGTTCGGGACTTTGAGCGGGCGAATCCTCAGACTCCACGAAAGCACCCTTGTGTTTTCCTTGTCGGGCTTTTTCTACATTGACGCCGAAGGCTTGGGCCAGTTGAGCTGTTGCATCACAACCGCCGCTGGACAGGGTGCGTCCAAACTCCAAGCCGCCTGGCCCGAAGCTGCAAACGGCGGTCAAGCGATGGCCGATGTCCACCACCGCGGCCGACATGCCTTCTTCGGGGGGCGGTAGATGTTCCGCCAGGCTTGCGTAGGCCAAGCAGTCGGCGCCAAGGAGCCTGGGATCCATCTTGTTGGATTCCAGGATTTTCAGCCAATGCTCCAGTCGGTTACGGCGGCACAGACCGAGCAACAAGCGGCTGCCCGAGGGGCCCTTGTGGACAGGCAGGTAGTCAAAGACGATGTCGTCTAAGGAAAAGGGAATCTGTCCTTCCAGTTCAAAGCCGATGGTTTGGGAGATGCGCTTGTTGTCGGAGAAGGGCATCGACAAAGAGCGCAAAGACACCTCATCTCCCGGCAGGGCCGCCGCCAGCAGGTCCGTTTGGCGGGTCTGGCTTTGCTCCGCCAAGACCTTCAGGGCATCGGCGGCTCGCTCGGCATAGGGCCGGTCGTCCTGGGGTACGGGAACGCTTGAGCATCCTTCGACTTCTACCGTGCGGAAGGTGCTGCGCAGGCGGACCTGCTTGATGGTTTCGTTGCCCAGATCCAAGCCGATGGTCGTTTGAGCCATGGCCTCTCCTCTACATCACCCGCCAGTACATGATTTCCTGGCCGGAGTTGGTGTTTTTTACCACGGAGCGGATTTCCACGCTCACCTCGCCGACTGTGCCCGTGGCGGTAATGGAAAAAGTGTCTGAAAAAGGGGCCAAATTCTTCATGAAGTAGGGGCTTAAACTGGGTCCCATGCTGCTGAAGAATCCGGCGATGGCGTCATTGTTGGGCACCATGAAGGAACTGAACTGCATCATGTTGCGAAACTCGAAAAACATGGCCAGCACTTCCAGCAACTGGGGCAAGCCTTGTTCGGTACAGAGCGGCAAGTTTTCTGGCTGCATGCACAAAATAGACAGCATCATGACCGGATCGTTGACCGAGGTCAGATTCATCAGCAGGGCCGGATCCGTGTACACGGTGAGCCTCTCAGCGAACTCCTGCATGAAGTCATCTCCGACGCCTCGTACCATGTGCAGCTCTTCAATCGTCAGCATGGGGTTATTTTTTGCTTTGTAGGGTCGCTCCAGCATGTCGTAGAGCGCGTCTTCGCTGCCCGTGCCCGGCTCGAAAACGGCGGGCTGGGAGAAGGGATCCATGGCCACCAGTTCCGGCTGGAAATTGTCGGTGGAGTTGTCGGCGTCCACCCAGTCATGCATGGCCATAATGACTTCCGCGGGCGTGGTGTGGCGACCTTCCGGGTCATCTTCTTCCCACATCGTTCGGTAGCGTGGACCGTTGATCAGAGACAGGATTTGGGCGGAAACCGGCGAGGCGATGGAGGGCAGGGAGTCCAGCGCGTTGATGTTGATCTTGGCGTACTCGTCTTCAATTTCGGCGTGAAAGTTTCCCTCGAAGGTCCCGAAGCCCCGCCCCGTATCCAGATTGAAGCCTTTAAGCCCGAAGGCCTCCCCCATTTCTCCGGAGGTCATGGCCTTGGCCAAATCGCTCTCGATGGGCACCAACTGATAAAGTTTGATGGTGCCACCGGTCATGGTGTCCACCTGACCCTGGAAAAAGAGGATCAGCCTGGCGAAGTTGTTGGCCGAGCGGGCCAAGTAGTAGGCCTTGGTTCGGTCCCGCACGTTGGCGGCGATCTGGACGTTGATCCGGGTTTGGTAGGCGAACTCAACAATCACGGCCGCCAATACGGCCACGGTGATAAGCACCATGAGCAAGGCCATGCCGGATTCTTGACGTGCTCGTAGCGAAAACGGCCCGTGTTGTCGTTTGCACTGAATCATTGTGATTTTTTCATCCAGTTGCCTAATGGTTTGTTGGTGAAAATCCGTGTGATCGTGCTGAAGGGGACTTCCTCTCCGTATTCGTCGGTTACCGTCAGGGTGATGCGGACCAGGCGCGGTAATTGGTTGAGTCGTTCGGTCTGGGTGCAGTCCCACTCTTCGACCCAGTCCTGATCTTCGGCATCCCAAAGCTCGAAACGCAGGGATTCGATGTCGTGGCAAAGGATGAGCTCTGCGCCGCCTTCACCAGGGCGACCGTCGATAATTGTTTTTTCCCTGCGCATGAGGTTGGTCTTTGAACTGTCGTCGGGGTCGGACTCGCCGAAGTAGGTGAGTTCGTTTTGATCGGATTCGTTGACGTCGCGCGTCAGACGAAGGTGGGAAAATGACGTGAAGGTCATCTCGTTGACCTTGCCGCTGCGCTGTACTTTGAAAGTAGTCCAGAAGGTTCGTTCCCCGGTCGTGGTTTCCAATTCGCGACAGTCGTAGATGAAGGCCATGGAGATTTCTCGCCCCATGCGCTCCATGGCCACGCGCACACCGTGATAACGTTCTTGTGCCTTGGTGACGAACTCCCGGGCTTCGAAGGTGCGCGAGAAGCTGCCATAGACAAGCGTGGAGACCATGGCCAGCATGCTGATGGCGATCATGACCTCGATCAAGGTGAAGCCTTGACCTCTTGTCTGTGTCCACTTGCGCAAGATAAATATCCTCCAAACTACTTGGCGAATTTGGGGCGAGCCCCCGTTTTGGAAAAGCCCAACTTGCCGCCCATGCCGGGCATCTTGCTGCCACCGGCTCCGGGCAACGGCTGGCCGGTCATGCCGGGCTTGCCCATGCCGGGCTGGGCCACGCCCGGGCCCGAACCGGCCCCTGTCGCCGCCGAACCCTCTGGTACCTTCACCAGATGGGTGGTCAACACCAGTTCGTTACCCGGCCCGCCTTCGCCCCAGTACACGGTCAGGCTGATTTCACGGAGGGCTTGTTCGATCATCATGGACAGCATCTCCACGTTGTTTCGCAGCATGTCGGGGTTGAGCATGCCGCTCATGCCCCCGCCGATTCCTCCTTTTCCTCCCATGCCGCCCTTGCCACCCATGCCGCCAAGCTGACTCTTGAGGTTGTCCGGTAGCTTGGAGCCGATCATGCCTTCCAGTTGGCTTGGGTCGAAGCCGCCCCCCAGGCCGCCCAGCATGCCAGATGCGCCGCCCTCTTCCTCGCCGGAGCCAAGCATCTGGGTCATGGCTTCGCCTAAGGGCAACTCCACTTTGCGGATTTCCAGGTCCCACTTGAACGAGGGGTAGCCCATGTCTTCAAAGTTGCCCTCGTCCGTGTCATCCATGTCCGGAAAACCCTCTTTGAACAGGGTTTCTTCGACCTCTTCCATCTTGGCCTGGGCCAGCAGAGTGGCTACGGTGATACGTTTGCCATAGGTGCTCAAGCGGATGGATGCGCTTTGGGTCTCCATCAGGGTGATGTAGGCGGCACCCAAAACCGCCAAAGCGATCATCATTTCGAGCAGGGTGAAGCCGGCCTGAGGACCGAGTTTTTGGCGGCACCTATTCATCAGGAGCCTCTCGGTACTCGGGGAATACCTTCACCCTGCCGGTCAGGGCATGCACCCAGAGGGTGTAGATGTTCTCGTCTTCGTCCATCAAATGGACAACCGCCCGCTCGGTCATTCCCGAGGGAAAGCAATACAAGTAGGCTTGGCCGGTTTGAACTTCGCTTTCCTGGTGGGCCACCCAAACGGAACGGAAGACCACGCCGTCGGGCAGGAGCACCGGCTTGCTCATGGGGCCGGCGAATTTGGAAAAGGCGGGTGCTGCCTTGGGCTTCCACATTTGATCGTTTTCGATGAAGGAACGGGTGACGAAGCGTTTGGACCTTGAGTTGCTGTCCAAGTCCAGGGCACCGTCGCTGACTTCCATCTTCTCTTTGTCCATCAAGAATTTGGCGTTGGCGCTTTCAAACCAATAGGCCCCTTTGTCCAGATCGAAGACCATGCGGAAGGTGGCATTTTTACGGGCGGCCAAGTCGTAACCATAGCGGATGGAGCCGGAGACCTTGCGCGCCGAAGCGCGCAAGTTGGCGGCCGTGATGTTGGTCACCGCCGGGATGGCCATGGTCATCGATATGCCGATGACCAGCATCACCACGGTGGTCTCGATCAGGGTCATGCCCCGTTGAGCGCGCCAACAATTCAAAGCCATTCCTCCCAATGCAAGACATCCCAAATGTAAAACATCACTGTTCGGTGAGGATGTCCTCGTCGAAGCCTTCGCCGCCGGCGGCGGCATCCGCTCCATACGACTTGATGCTGTATGAGGTGGAGCTGTTGCGGATGTACTCCAGCTCGTTCTCCCACTTGTCCGTGGGGAGTCCTTTCATGACGCCCTTGGTCACCAGTTCTTGCAGGCCTTGTTCGGTGGTGGGGTAGTTGCCGTACTGGATTTTGTAGGCATCCAGGGCCTGAACCACGTTGGCCATCTGAATTTTTGTGCCGTCGACCTTGCTTTGATCCAGGTAGCGAACGTAGGCCACGGTGATGATGGTCATCATCATGCCCAGGATGGCCACAACCACCATGATTTCGATCAGGGTCATGCCCCGCTGGTCGGCGACCAGCCTACTGCTTTTGAATAATCGATTCATCCGATTTTCCTCCTCGACTGGGTTCTATCGGTTCCGCGGTATGGATCACCGGGCGAACTCGTTCAGTTGCAAAATGGGCAAGATGATCGACAACACCATGAAGCCGACCGCGCCACCCATGAATACGATCATCAAAGGTTCTAAGAGAGCCGTCAGGGCATTGATGCGGTTCTCCGCCTGGCTCTCGTAGGAGACCGCCACATGTTCGAGCATGCTCTCCAATTGACCCGTCCGTTCGCCGACCGCGATCATGTGGATGACCAGGGGCGGGAACTCCCCGCTGCGCTTCAGGGGGGCGGCGATGCTTTCGCCTCCGGTAATGCTCTCGCGGGCATCGTCTAAGGCCTGGGCCAAGATTTGGTTGTTCACGATGTTGCGCACGATGGTTAACGAGCCCAACAAAGGCACGCCGCTGGTCAAAAGAGTCGAGAGGGTGCGGGTGAATCGCGAGATGGCCAACATGCGCACGATGGAGCCGAAAATGGGCATGTTCAGCTTAAAGCGGTCCCAACGGATGCGTCCTTTTTCCGTGTTGACGTAGGCGCGAAGAGCAAAGCCCAAAAGCACCAGCAGGATCAGCACCGCCCACCAGTAGGCGGCCAGGAAATCACTGATGCCCAGGAGGATCCTGGTGGGCAAGGGCAGGGTGGCCTTCATGTCTTCGAAGATCTTCGTGATCTTCGGGATGACCACCACGATCAACAGAATCATAATTCCCAGGCCCATGACAATCATGATGGCCGGATAGGTTAAGGTCCCGATGATTTTTGATCGCAGCCGGGCTTGGCCCTCGGTGAAATCCGCCAGGCGGTTCAAGACCACATCCAAAGCGCCTGAAGATTCGCCGGCCTGGATCATGTTGCAATAAAGCAAGGGAAAGACCTTGGGGTGTTGCCCCATGGCCTCGGCCAAGGTGCCGCCTTCATTGACCCGCTGTTTGACCTGGCTCAAGACCAGCTTGAGGTACTCGTTGTCCACCTGGTCCACCATGGCCGTCAGACTCTCGACCAGGGTCACGCCGGCAGCGAGCAGCGTGGACAGCTGTCGCGTTAGTACCGAGAGTTCCAAGGCGTTGACCTTGCGGCGCCGGGTGGAAAGGCTGCCCTGGCCGCTACCCGCGCGATCTTTTTGTTGTTCTACATCGGTTAGAAAGATGTTTTCTTTGCGCAGCAAACTCCGCAAGGCGCGTGGGTTGTCGGCGTTGCGGATGCCGTTGACTGCCTTGCCGGCGTCGTTCATGCCTTTGTACTTGTAGACGGGCATGGGTGTTGCGCCTCCTTAGAGAGCGTCTTCCTGGGTGACCCGGAGCACTTCTTCCATGCTCGTGACGCAGCGGGCGATTTTGTCCGCGCCGTCTTCCCGCAGGGTCAACATGCCATGGTCTCGGGCCATTTTTTTGATTTGGCCGGAGTCGACGTTTTTGAGCACCAGACCTCGCAGGTCGTCGTCCACCACCAAAAGTTCGTAGATACCGGTTCGGCCCAGATATCCGGTGTTGAAGCACTTGTCGCATCCCACCGCCCGGTGAATTTGGTCGGGCAGTTCCAGAAGGCCGGGTTTGACGGCCAGCTGGTCCCATTCCTTTTGGCTGACGGGCACAGCCTCGCGGCAGGTGGGGCACAAAGTCCGCACCAGGCGCTGGGCCAGGATGGCCACCAGGGACGAGGCCACCAGAAAAGGCTCGACGCCCATGTCCACCAGTCGGGTCACGGCACCGGATGAGTCGTTGGTGTGCACCGTGGAGAAGACCAGATGGCCGGTCAGGGAGGCTTGGATGGCGATTTCCGCCGTGGATAAGTCGCGAATTTCACCCACCATGATCACGTCCGGATCCTGGCGCAAGAAGGAGCGCAGGACGTTCGAGAAGGACAGATCGATTTTCTCGTTGACGTGGATCTGGCCGATGCCCGGCAGTTGGTACTCGACCGGATCTTCGACTGTCAAGATGTTGATCTTCGGCGAGTTGATTTTGTTCAGTGAGGCATAGAGGGTCGTGGTTTTGCCCGAGCCGGTGGGCCCGGTGACCAGCAGGATGCCGTGGGGGCGGTGGATGAGCTGGTTCATTTTGCTCAGATTGTATTCGCTCATACCGATTTCATCGAGATCATGCAGCACGGCCGAGCGGTCCAGCAGGCGCATGACCACGCGCTCGCCGTGCACCGTCGGTACCGTGCTCAATCGGATGTCGATGTCTTTGCCCGCGATTTTGATGCGGATGCGGCCATCCTGCGGCAGGCGCTTCTCGGCGATGTTCAGGCCGCCCATGATCTTGACGCGGGAGATGATGCTGGCCTGGAATCGTTTCTGGGTGCGCAAGATCTGATGCAGCACACCGTCGCGACGGAAGCGTACGGCGATATCCCGTTCCATGGGTTCGATGTGCACGTCGCTGCAACGCTCTTTGACGGCCTGGAAGAGCAGGGAGTTGACCAAACGAATGATCGGTGCCTCGTCCGAGGCGTCCAATAGATCCTCAGGCTCTTCCAGCTCGTGGGCTACGCTGTCTAAGTCCGCGCCTTCCAGGTCATCGACCAAAGACTCGGCCTCACCGGCCGTGCGATCGTAGATGCGATTGATGCCGTCCAAGATGAGTTGCGCCTCGGCCAGCATGGGGCGGATGGGGCGGCCAAGTAGCACACGTACGTCATCCAGGGCAAAGGTGTTGAGCGGGTCGGCTACGGCGACCAGGACCTCTTCGCCATTTTCGCCAAGCGGGATGACCAGTTGTTGTTTGGCGAAGTTGATGGGGATGGCGCGGATGAGCTCGGCGTCCACCTCTGATGTCTCGATTTTTTCAAGGACGGTCATGTCCAATTGGGCACCCAGGGCCGAAACCACGTCCTTGGGCTTGACCGCCTTCATGGACACCAGGATTTCCCCGATGCGTCCACCGCGCTCGGCCTGATGAGCCAAGGCTTCTTCGATCTTTTCGTGATCGAAGCCTACGATTTCGGCGAGGATCTCGCCCAATTTGCGGCTGTCGGCCATGCCGGGCTCACTCTACTTCCAGGTGGTTGTCTTTCGACTTTGCCGCATCCGAGCCGGCGTCGACCGGGGTGT
>JAUVAM010000419.1 GCA_030591745.1 Deltaproteobacteria bacterium | reverse complement strand
GCCGTGGAGCCCGAAGCGGGTTTGTTCCAGTTTCGCACGGACTTGGCCGGGCAACATCCCCGCCTGCATTTCTCCGCAACAGACATCCCCGACATTCGTGCCCGCGCCCTGGGCTCGGCCAGCTTTTTCTACGAACGGGCCGTTGCCGCCTTCGGCCATTACAACGGCCAGGCCGTGGACGACACCGGCGCCAACGCATGGAAGATGTATCTTTTCGGGTTTTGGGGCCAGTTCACCATGAACATGATCTACCTGGTGGAAGAAGACGAAAGCTACGCCGACACGGCCATTGACTGGGCTTTGACCTACGCCCGAAGGGACGACTGGCTGGCCGATGATCTGGTCCCCATGGACATCACCACGGGCATGGCCCTCACTTACGACATCCTCTACGATCGTTTAACCGAAGCCGAACGTAGCGAGCTTCGCATGGCCCTGTTTCGTGTTTTGGAGTTTCTGCACGACGAGTTCTTCATCGAAGAATATTGGACCCAGGATTACCAGAACAACCACATGCACAACCGCATTCACGGTTACGCCCACGCAGCCTTGGCCCTCCTGGGGGACGACCCCGAAAACACCCCGGCCCAGCGCCATGCGGATCTGGCTTACTCCTGCTTTTTGGGTCTTTTGCCCTGGCTGCCCGAGGACGGCTCCAACCACGAAGGGCCGGGCTATTGGAGCTACGGCCACCACTGGCTGGTTCGCACGGCCGCCTTGTTTCGGCACGCCACGGGCCAAGACGACACGGCCGGCCATGGTCACTTTGAAAACGATCACTGGTTCCGCATCCACATGACCACCCCGGGCTGGCAGGGCAGCTTGAACATCGGCGACGGAAGCGCCGGCGAGCCGGGCAACCTGACGCCGCTTGCGATGACCGTGGCCGACGCTTCGGATGCCTTGGGTCAGGCGGCCCTGCGTGCCTACATGGATACACTGCCCGGCGCCTTTTATCAGCATCCCGCCTGGGGTGTGCTGTGGTACGACGCCGATCTGACCCCCAGCCCCATCGACGACTTGCCCCTCTGGCGCTTCTGGCCCGATCTGGAGATGTTCGCCATTCGCACGGGCTGGGGGGCTGATGACGCGGCCTTTGTATTCAAATGCGGACCACCAGGCGGTCACTTGCTGCAACAACTTAGAGGTGACGGCTGGGCCAACGTGGCTCACGACCATCCCGATCAAAACCACTTTTTGCTCTGGGCCCATGGCAGCATGCTGGCGGAAGACGACGGCTACCCCAAGGAACAAAAGCTCACCCGTTCCCACAACACCATCACCGTAGACGGTGCCGGTCAGACCCGGGAGGGCGAGGCCTGGTACCAACCCTTTGACTACGCCCTTTGCGGCAAGCTCAAAGACGTCTGGCTCTCTGGCAAAAGCGCGATGGCCACCGGCGACGCCAGCCTTCTGTACGAAGGGGCTGATCGGGTTCACAGACACGTGCTCTGGCTCGAAGGCGAAACCCTCATCGTCCTCGACGATCTGCTCGGCACAGGCGGCACGGACCACAGCTTCCAGTGGCGCTTGCACAAAGACGGCGCGTGGAGCGAAGAAGCCCCCGGCCACTACCGAGTCGTGGATGGCCAGGCTGGCCTGGACATTCGCTTCCTCGAGCCTGCCCCAGCCGCCATGCAGGCCGAATTCCTGCCCGCGGAGTTGACCGCGGCCCCCTGTTTGGCCGTGAGCACCACCGCGTCCCAGACCCTCTTCCTCAGCATGCTCACACCACAACTCAACGGGACCCCAGCCCTACAGATCGAGGCACTGAACACCACCGCACCTGCTCGAGCTATCCGCATCACCGGACCCCAGGGTCAAACTCGCATCGGCTGGAGTCTGGAGGCCCCCTCTTTCGATTTCGACGGAATAAACGCGCAGGCCGCAGCAGCCGTGGTGCGTGAGGATTTGGCCCTCTTGGTCCGGGGCACCTCGCTCCTCATCGATGGCCAAGCCTGGCTCTCATCCGACGCCCCCTGCAACCTCGCCCGGAGGGACGCAGGGGATCGCATCACCCTGGAAGCCGAAGCGCCTTACGGCGAAACCGGCGACAGCACCCTCATCAGCCTGGGCGGGCTTAGGCCCAATTCAGAATACACCCTGTCAGCAACAGGCCAGACATTACCAAGCGACGGACAAGGCATCTTGAGCCTGAGCTTGAACCTGCAAGCCCGACGCGAAGTCGAGTTGGTCTTCGCGGGCAGCGTGGAACCAGACGGCGGCGAACCGGACGCGGGTGGACTGGATGCAGGCAGGCCAGACGCCACTGGAACAGACGCCGACGAAACAGATGCCGGCCTGGGTGATGAAAACAGCGCCGGGGATGAAAGCAGTGGAGAACGAGTGGATGGCTCATGCGGCTGTGCCGCGGGCCGCGCCCCCGCCATCATCTGGCTCCTGCCCCTGTTGATGTTCCTGAGGAAAAAGAAAATTCTGCGTCGTGGACAAGCCTGATTTCCTCTTAGCGACAGAACCACCGCGACGGAACATGAGGGCTCAGATCAGTTCCCCCTGCCACAACAACGAGCAGAACTCGGACCAGGGCATCAACTCGATGCCGTCTTGCATCTTTCGCCGCACCATGTCACGACTCACCACAATACGCCTTTTGATGTTGTGCTCTTCCGCCAAAGCCCGCAAGCCTTTCAGATCGGCCGCACGCACTTCTTGGCTGGACTTGAATTCCAAAGCCAATTCCATATCGCCGATTATCAGATCGACCTCAAAACCGGAACTTGTCCTCCAGTAACTCAAGGGCCGGCCTATTTGCCGATAAGCCAAAAACGCCCGCACTTCGTTGATCAAGAAAAGCTCAAAAGCCCTGCCGTAAGAATCCGACCCTGGCTGCACCCTTTGGACTTCGAGATTGAGTTGATTGGCCACACCCGTGTCGAAAAGATAGAACTTTGCAGTTTCGACGAGTCGCCGCTTCGCCTTCTTGCGCCATGGCAATAGCTCAAAGCCCAGCAAGGTGTCTTTCAGAATCTGATAGTAGTTGCGCACCGTGCTCGCGGACACGCCACTTTCCCTCGCCACATTGGCGAAATTTAATTGGCGACCATGGGTGAGCCCCACCACATGCAGAAATCTGGCAAAGGAGGGGATATTCCGCGTCAAGCTTTCGTCAATTACCTCTTCTTTAATATAGGTGCTGACGTAGGACTGAAGCAGGGGCTCGGGCTTCTCCAAGAGGTAATGAACCGGCACACCTCCGTGATTCAGAAACTTGTCCAGGTCCAGATCGGGAATTTCAAACCAAGTGAGCGGATGCAGATGAAACTCTACAGCCCTCCCGCCCAGCAAATTGCTAGCGCCCCGACGAAGCTTGCGAGCGCTGGATCCGCAAAGGATGAATCGTGTGGGGGTATTCTCCAACAGCCAATGCACTTCCTCCAAAATGGCGGGCACCTTCTGGACTTCGTCCACAATGACCAGTTCGGGCAGGGCCGCCAAAACCTCCTGGCGCAACAAGCCAGGCTGCACGCTCAAACGTGCGCTTAGCGAAGTATCCAGAAAATCATAATATTTTGCCTCTGGAAAGCGCCGTTTGAGCAAGGTGGTCTTACCTGTTTGACGTGGACCCCATAGAAAAACGGCCCCAGATCCAGTCATCGGGTTAAGCGTAAATTGGATTTCCAATGCCCGCTCGAATGCTGATAATCGTTGACTCATATGCTGATTTTCATGCAAATCCACAACAGAGTCAACGATTATCCTCAAACTGATCCAGGAAACAGAGTCTTTTAGCGTCGCTTGGCGCGAGTTTTGCGTTTAGGAGACTGGAGAGGCTGGGGTAGCAGGGCGACCAGGCGGTCGACGATGCGTTCGGCCACTTCGGTCTTGGTCATCAGGGGCAGGCTCTCGACGCCCTTGGCATCCACGAGATGGACCCGATTGGTCTCGACTTCAAAACCTGCGTCCGCTTGACTCACGTCGTTGGCCACCACCAGGTCGACTTTCTTGCGCTTGAGTTTGTCTATCGCCGCGGGCACCGGGTCGCCGGTCTCGGCGGCAAAGCCCACCAAGAGGCGCTTGCTCTTTTTTCTACCGAGCCCGGCCAGAATGTCCACGGTGCGCACGAAGGCGATATCCGGCGCGCCCTCGGCTTTTTTGTGCTTGCTTCGGCCAACCCGGCGCGGACGAAAATCCGACACCGCCGCGGCCATGATAACGGCATCTTGCCTTAGCGCCCGGGCGTCGATCTCCTTGGCCATTTCGGCAGCGCTGGTCACACGCACACAGTCCAGTCCTTCGGGCGGCTCGACCACGCCGGGCCCGGCGACCAAGGTCACATCCGCCCCACGACGCCAAGCGGCCGCCGCCACGGCCACGCCCATGCGCCCGCTGGAGCGATTGGAAAGAAAACGCACCGGATCGATGGCCTCTCGGGTCGGGCCCGCGCTGACCAGCAGCCTGCGTCCCGCCAAGTCCTGCGGGCTCAACAAACGCTGGGCATGGGCGAAGACGACCTCGGGCTGGCTCATGCGCCCTGGACCGG
>JAUVAM010000420.1 GCA_030591745.1 Deltaproteobacteria bacterium | reverse complement strand
GTGGGGGACGTTGTTGCGTTATTCTCGTTATTCGAATATTAACGAGAATAACGCAACAACGTCCCCCTCTTTACTCTTTAGAGATCAGCGTGTAAGGGGCAGTGATCGGACCCGAGAATGTCCGGGTGATGCACTACGTCGCGCACCTGGTCACCGAGCTTCGGGGTGGTGGTGGCGTAGTCGAGTCGCCATCCTACGTTGCGGGCTCGAGCGCCTGAGCGAAAACTCCACCAGGTGTAGGCACCTTCCAGGTTTGGGTTCTTTTCGCGGAAGACGTCTCTGAATCCCAGCTCCAGATATCGAGAGAACCAGGCTCGCTCTTCGGGCAGGTAGCCGGGCGAGCCCTCGTTGGGCTTGGGGCGGGCGAGATCGATGGGCTCATGGGCGATGTTGTAATCGCCCAAAAGCAAAACCTCGCGCTTTTTGCGCTGCATCTTGGCCAGCCATTCTTCCAATGCCTTGCAAAAGCCCAGCTTGTAATCCAGGCGCTTGCCTTTGTCCTGGCTGTTTGGAAAATACGCGCTAACGACCACCAGCTCGGCAAATCGCAGGGCCACAAAGCGCCCCTCGGCGTCGTAGGCTTCGACGCCCATGCCTTCGATGATCTCATCCGGCTTGCCCCGGTAGTAAAGCGCCGTGCCGGAATAGCCCCTCTTGACGGCGGAGGCCCAAACGCTCTTCCATCCCGCGGGCCGAAGCACCTCGTCGGTTAGTTGCGAGGGGTTGGCCTTGGTCTCTTGCAGGGCCACCACATCCGCGCCATCCACCGCGGTCCAGGGCTCGATGCCCTTGCGCAGCACGGCACGGATGCCGTTAACGTTCCAACTCACGCAACGCATGACCGCAATTCCTCTTTAGGCGTGGTTTAAGGCCTGCTCCAAATCCGCCTTGATGTCCGCGAAGTCCTCACAGCCCACGCTGATGCGCACCAGGCCATCACTGATGCCGGCTTTGTGGCGCATGTCGGCCGGCATGGCGGCGTGGGTCATGCTCGCCGGATGCTGAATCAAAGTCTCGATGCCACCCAAAGATACGGCCAGGGTCGCAAGCTTCACATTGTCCAAGAATCGAGTGCCGGCCTCAAGCCCGCCCTTGACTTCGAAAGAAATGAGCGCGCCGGGACCATCCATCTGCTTTTTCGCCAAGGCGTGCTGGGGATGACTCTCCAGGCCGGGGAAACGCACCCACTCGATCTTGGGATGAGACTCGAGCCAAGGCGCCACCTGGATGGCGTTTTCCTGACAGGCTTTTACCCTCAAAGACAGGGTTTTAAATCCCCTGAGCACAAGCCAAGCCTGATGGGGATCCATACAAGCACCCATGAAATAATGCACCGGCCGGATGCGCTCAAGCAGTTCCTTGGTCCCCGGGATCACCATGCCGGATACCACATCCGTGTGACCGTTGATGAACTTGGTCATGGAATGCATGACCACGTCGGCGTCCAACTCCAAGGGACGCTGCAGGATGGGGCTGCAGAAGGTGTTATCGACCAGCAACAGGGCCCCGTGTTCATGGGCGATTTTCGCAACAGCCGCGATGTCGGTCATCACGATGGTGGGGTTGGCCGGCGTCTCGACGAAGACCAGTTTGGTCTCCGGCCGTATGGCCGCACGCAGAGCGTCCAGGTCCGAGGTGTCCACAAAAGTCGACAGTACGCCGAATCGAGAAAAGTCCCGCTCGATGACCATGCGCGAAGGCCCATAGAGCGAATGCGTGCCCACCAAATGGTCACCGGCGTTGAGTAAGGCGAACAAGCAGGTATTCAAGGCAGCCATGCCTGATCCGGTGGCCAAACCGCCCGCGCCACCTTCCAGGGTGGACACGGCTTCTTCCAGCCGGGCGATGGTGGGGTTGCCCATGCGGGTGTAAATATAGCCCTCTTCCCTACCCGCGAAGCGATCCGCGCCCTGGGCGCAGTTTTTGAAAGCAAACGTAGAAGTTTGAATCAAGGGAGGCGCAACCGAGCCCGTGGTCCAATCCGTATGTTGGCCGGCGTGAATGTTCTGTGTTGTTTGTCCTGCGTTTTTCAGATCGTGGCTCATGTCGTATTCCTCCTCATGTCATCCCCCCGATTCATTGGGCTCCTCTCTATCACCACCTTGCGACGCAATTGTCTAGGTATTTCTCCCCCTGAGGGAAAGAAAGACATTCTTGATTCAAAATCAGGCTCGTGTTCCGATGTTGCCGCATTAATCTCCACCAAGGAGGTAGACATGAGCCGTCCCTTAGCCCTCATCACCGGTGCGTCCTCCGGCATCGGAGAAGTCTACGCCCGCCGCCTGGCCCGACAAGGACACGATCTGATCCTGGTGGCCCGCAGGGAAGAGCGCCTGCAAAAACTCGCGCGAACGCTGGTCAGCCAACATGGCATCCAGGCAGAAGTCCTGCCCGCCGATCTGGCCGGCGAAGAGGGCATGAGCATGGTGGAGGCCGTCATCGAACAGGGACAGGCCCTGTCCATGCTGGTCCACGCGGCCGGCTTCGGCACCCGTGGCCACTTCGCTGATATCCAGCCCAAAAAGCTCCAGGACATGGTCAGCCTGCACGATCTGGCCGCGGTTCGCCTGCTGAGGGCCGCCATCCCGGCCATGCGTGAGGCGGGTCGCGGTGATTTGGTTATCATCTCGTCTTTGGCCGGCTTTTTCACCACGGCCGAATACACCCTTTATTCGGCAAGCAAGGCCTTTCTCAACATGCTGGCCCAGGGCTTGGACGCCGAATTGGCGGGCAGTGGCCTGCGCGTCCAGGCGGTCTGTCCGGGTTTGGTGCGCACGGGCTTCATGGAAACGGAAGAATACGCGGATTTCAGCTACGACCGTGTGCCGGATCTGGCCTGGATGGAAGCCGAGGAAGTGGTCGACGAAGCATTGGCCGCCCTGAATCGGGGTGGACCCTTGCTCTTCATACCGGGTCGTTTCAATCGGGCATTTATTCAAGCCCTGAATGCCCCGGGCTTAGGCTGGGCCCTGCGCTCAGGCATGAACCTGCTGAGCCGAAAAGCCGGCAATCTGTTTTAACCTAGAAGCCATATTTGGGATAAGGCGGCAGGATCAGATTTTCCACGATGCCGTAACCCACTTCTCCATCGCACTTGCACTCCACCACCGTGTCGTTCAATCCATGTACGCCGTCGGCCTTGGCCGGCGTGTCGAGTGCCCAGCTTTCGCCATCGCGCCAGTCCTCGCCCATCCACAGGCCGTGGTAGTGGTCCTTATAACCCAGGTAGGAGCCGCCCCGAAGGTACATGGTGGTCAACTCGCGCATCTCGATGCTCTTTTCCGAGCCATCTTTGAACTTCAAAGTCACCTTGCCCGCCTTCATGCGCGGGCTGTTCTCATGGTAGACCCAGTCATGCTCGAAAGCCACCAGGGGAACGACTTCGCCGCCCTCCTCCATGGGTTTGGTCAAGCAGCCGGTCAAGCGCTCAACCGTCCCGTCCCCCTTCTCGATCAAATAGGCGTACAGGCCCCATGAGGGAAACTGCATCGTCAACCAATTGATCATCATGCTGGTGAAAGTGGCCACGTCGGCCATCTGCACGCCCTGCTCCGGCGCGCCGACACCCATGCGGATGCCCCAGGAATGATCCCGCTGGGCGTAAAACCGATCAGGATCCAGTTCGAAGCGCTCGTCGCCCACCTTCACCCAGCCACGAACCCGGCCAAGTTGGGCGTAACGGCAGTGGTTGACGAAAACGCGGCCCCGCGCGCGACCGAAATGGGGCTCTTCCTCGCCGGGCAACATGCTGCCCAGAAACTCGATGTCGTAACTCAAGCCCTGCTCGTTTTCGCCCATGGCGATGCGGATTTTTTTGAAAGGCTCGATGACCTCATAACTCAAGGGCCCCAAGGACAACTCGTCGATACGCGGCCGAAGCTCGCGGCTCAAACGGAGATTGGTCTGTTTCGCGTTCCGCAGGTTGGCGCAGCCATAGCCGTCCATCACGTTGCGGTTGGGGTAAATCCCCAGGCCGGTGGCCAGCACCAGCTCACCCTGGGTGTCATGAATGTTGCACCAAAGCTTCTCGGTCCATGCCCGATCCGAGGTGCCCACCTCGTCAAAACTGGCGACCGACTGATGACAGGTCAACTCGTCGAATTTTGTCAGCATCTGCTTCTCCTCTGTTCAAGCGTCGGTCGATGCGCGACGCAAAATGGTCAACAAGCCATGATTTGCATCAAGGCGGATCTGATCTCCTGTCCGTACCACCCTCGTGGCCTTGCGCAAATTCACCACGGCGGGCAAACCGTATTCCCGGGCCACGACGGCCCCGTGACTGATGGCGCTGCCCACATCGGTGGCCAGGCCTGCGATGATTCGAAAGTAGGGGGTCCAACCCACGTCGGTGATCGGAGCCACCAAAATTTCCCCGGCTTGAATCGCGTCGGCGTCGGCCAGCGTAAAGGCCACCCGAGCCGGACCCTCGACCACACCTCGACTGACGGGTTTGCCCGAAAGCTCGTCCTCGGCCAAATCCGCCGCATCCGGCGGAGGC
>JAUVAM010000300.1 GCA_030591745.1 Deltaproteobacteria bacterium | reverse complement strand
GTTGACCCCATCGTCGACCGCCGGACCGATGGTGACCTTGGCATCCGGAAACAGGTCCTTGACTGCGCCAGCCATCACGTGGGCCGCGGAATGCCGAATGATGCTCAGTCCTTCAGGGCTTGTGGAGGTGATGATAGCCACCCGCGCATTCGCGCCGAGCGAATAGGAAAGGTCCACCGTGCTTCCGTCAACCACACCGGCCACCGCGGCCTTGGCAAGGCCCGGACCAATGGCTCGCGCCACATCAAAAACGCTCGCGCCCAAAGGAAGTGTCTTGATACTTCCGTCGGGCAGTGTCACTTGGATCTCAGACACAAGCCTACGCCTCTTACAAAAAACGCCGGGTCCACCCCCGGGGGGGAACCCGGCGTGTTGGATAGGCGCGAGTGGTTTTGAACCACCGACCTCTACCGTGTCAAGGTAGCGCTCTCCCCCTGAGCTACGCGCCTTCATTCCAAACATCAAAAGAGCCAACATGGCTCCCAAACGAGCGCCATAGCTACCAATCAATCCTTTGATTGTCAAGGATTTCGTTCAGTTCGAGGCGTATATTATGGAGGTGCGATGGCGTTGAGCAAAGACACCAAACCAGGTGTGTAGTCCTTCCCCAAACCCAGTTCAACTTGCAAAATGAAATGCTCAAGACGGCTCAATGGCTTGATGTCTGACAAGGTCAGTCTTCCATTCAGCACGATGACTGGCTCAACCCCCCTCAAGTCCTTGACAATTCTCAGTAATTTATCATTCATCCGGTTTTTCTTGCTCTCCAACTGCAATCCCAGACGGCGACAGCCTAAAAGGGAATGAAGGTTCGTAATCGTTGCATCCTGTGGCAATACAAAATGCACCTTGCCAGGTTGCTGGCATTCCAGAAAACGAAGTTGGTCCTGAGTCAGGCCAGATTTTGGAACCCTGACAACAAGTTTGGTGCGTTTCAAGGTTTTGAGGCGAGGCAGGGCTTCTGGCTTGAAGCTGGGTGGCAGGACAATCCACTTGCGAATCGGCCCCAGCCTTGACAACATAATCAAGTTGGCGTCGTCCAATTCATCGAAAGGAAAAACCACCTCAAATCGGTCCAGACGCCTGAGTTGCTCTACATGCACGGCGAGCAAGGGGCTTTTCAGGACCATGCGCTTCAAGACCCCGTTGAAATCTTCCTTCAAAACCTTTAGCGTGCTTTCCCTCAGCATGTTGCCCTGCTCCATGCGCACCAACAGCACAACATTCTTGACGCCCTTGAGTCGAACCAAATCCATAGGGGCAATGGCATCACTGACGGACAGGATCTTCGGCACTGAATGCAAAAGCGGCAAATCGAAGTCAGCCTGAACAGGCGCCAACAGCCCTAGAAACAACGACACACAAACGACGATCCCAAAGGAAAATTTCATGTCCTGGAGTCTACCTCCTGCCTTCACCCATCACAAACGTGCTTCGGAAAAAGGCAACTGCTGTCCATGCCACTCATAGAGTTTGCCACTGGGTCCTTCTTCTTTCAACTCCACCAGCACATAGTACAGCTTTCTGCGATGCCCAAGGTTTTGCAAGTCGAGATAGGTGACGTCGTTCCAGGTCCCTGGATTGATATACTCTCATCCAGCGAGACGAATGTGTACGGGAATGTGGGTATGACCCAACACGACCAGTTTGCATTGCCCTCGTTCCAAAATCTCGGCGGCATCTTCCATCAAAGTCGGCGATGCGCTGAGATTGAAAATCGCCTTGAATCCGTGGAAGGCCCCTGCCCTTTTCAAAGGCAGCCTGCTGAAGCGAGTTTTGAAAATGAACCCGATGTACAGAACGGCGGCAAAAACACCGAAGAAGAAGTCGTTAAAAAAACACCAGCGCCAGAATTTGCCGTAGGGTCTCACCTTGTCCACGTAAGGCCGCCTGCGCTTGAGCCGATAAAGCAAGTCTTTGACAAAAAACACACCCCAGGGGAGGTTGAGCACGGGTTCCGGATAGCCCTTGGTCAAAAAGTAGCGATCTTTTTCCATGCGAAAAATATTTTCGATTTGGTGTCCGTGCTCGACATGCACGCCGTCGGCTTCATAGATGTCATCAACGAAGACGAGTTCCCCTTCGATGGCCTCGCGCAACAAACCCTGCACTGCCGTCCAGAGTAGCTGGGGATCATGGTTGCCCATAACGAAAACGATCCGGCGCTTATCGGAAGCATTGAAGCGCCTCAGGCTGCTGACGATTTCCGGGTGCCCCGCCAGGATGGCCCTCATCTTGTCAACAGCGGAACGCTCGGTCAGGATGCCCAGTTCCTGTTCCGAAGGCTCCAACTGAATCATATTGAAAAAGTCCCCGTTGAGGACCAACTCCAGATCTGCTTCAGATTTTTCCCTGTCGTAGTAAGCCAAGAGCTCAACGAACTCCTGATCACATGAAAAATCTTCTAAGGGATTGATGGACCCGTCGTCTCGATGGCGACCATTGCCAAGATGAAAATCACTAAGAATCAGTCGCAGTCGTTGAAGGCTCATGCGGCTTGGTCTGCTCCATCACCGCCCTGATACAAACGGCTGGCCCGATAAGCCTCTAAGGCTCGCCTGGCGAGGACCTTGCCAACGGCGGTGGCCGGTACTGCCATCAACACGCCGACAAAGCCAAACACCTCGCCGAATGCCAGAATGGCCAGAATGACCACCACGGGAGCCAGGCCCAACTTGTTTCCCAGTATCCGAGGGGTCATCAACAAACCGTCCAAAGTCGATACGACAACGAAGAGGCCTGCCACCACGCCATAATCCATCCAGCCTGCTCCTTCAAGGAGCAGAAAGAGGAAAGACAGCATCAGGCCTGTCACCGTGCCCAGGTATGGAACCAGGTTAAAAAGACCGGCGATGATGCCGATGGTGATAGCCGCGTTGACGCCAATGATGGACAGCGCCACGCTGTATACGATCGCCAGGATGGAACAAACGGTGAGTTGACCCCGCACGAAGCCCGCCAAGACCTCATCCACTTCTATGAAAATGTCCCCCACTTGCTCACGAAAACGCGGCGGAATTTGCTTGCCAAACCAACCCACGATTTGCTGGTAGTCCTTCAGAAAGTAAAACATGAACAAGGGAATGATGATCAGGTAGATCAGCTTTGACAACAGATTCAGAGTGCCACTGAGCATCCCCTTGAGCAACGAGCTGACGGGTCCCGCCAACTTGCCCAGCTTACTACCCACATTGCCCGCAAGTTGATCCTGCGCGTCGGTCAAAGCCTCCGAGATGGTTTCCGGCAGGTCGATTCCAAAAGTGTCCTCCACCCAAGGAATGCCGCTCTCCTGGATGGTGCGCGCATAAACAGGCAACTTACCGGCCACGGATCGAATTTCCTTCTGCAAGGCGGGCAAGATCAAAGCAGCCAGGCTGGTGGTAGCGATGATCATGATGACCAGGCAGATGGCGCTACCGGCAGCGCGAGGAATCTTCTTGCGAGCAAGAAATCCAACCAGCGGATCGAAAAGATAGGCCAGAAGAAAGGCCAAAAGGATGGGCGCGAGAATGCCGCCCAAAAGATACATTATGCCCAGAAATGTCCCTACCCCCACCAGGGTATAAAAAACAGGACGCGGAATCAGAGGCTTGGTCTCAGAGGTCATGAAAGGATTTTGCTGGTCCCGTTAATGGCCGGCTTTCTTGTCCATTTCCTGATTCCAGGCAACCCACTCTTCTTCTTCTTTGGGCTCTCCCGCGAAAGCAGAACTGGAAATCTTGCCGTTGGCACCTACCACAACTTCTTGCATGGCCTTGGCCACGATGGTTTCCCACTCTTTCTTCGTGACCTGGCTTGGCCCCGCCACTACGACTCGACCCGGACCACCGGGCTTTACGCCCTGGCGAGGCATTTGGAACTTGCCGCTGGAGGCCTTGGGTTTGCCCGCCTTGGCGTACAGGGGCGCATTGGAAACGGCCACGGCCCCGGTATAGACTCGAACCACCGTACTTTTGTCTTTCAAGGCGTTGATTCGGAAGGCAGTGCCCCGAACGCCCGCCACGGCCGTTCTCGTCTTCACTTCGAAGGTAGAATCCTTGCCCACCAATTTGCTAACCGCGGCATAGGCCTGCCCTCGCAAAAGGGTAGCCGAAACGTTCTTTTGGGTCTTACTCGGGAACAAGGCTTGCTTCAAAACCAAACGGGACTTGGAGCCCAGACGAATGGCGCTGTTGTCAGCCAGGCGGATCTCGATGCGACTTTTTTTGCTGGTCTCAATCAAGTCACCGGGACCTACCGGGTCTCCCTTCTTGAGTAGTTGCGCTTTGGTGGCTTTGTCATGCGTCACAAAAGCCTTACCCTTGAGGTAGGTCACTTCCGCCGAGCCATCGCTGCCGGCAGCAGTCGCTACCAGAGCCAAACCCAGTCCGAGGGCCACCACAACAGCCAAGACCTGCAGGCTCTTTGACAATCTCATCTCAACCTCCTGTAGGGCCGCTATGGCCCCTTGACATCAGCGCTGCGCACCAAATTGATGGTCAGGCTCTGTTGCATGCCTTCAGCCGAAAACTGCGACATGAAAGGCGTATAGCCCGCTGCCCGCACTTCCAATTCATGCGATCCGGCCTTGAGCAGCACGACCTTCCGGGGCTTACTCAACCAGCGGCAAGACCCCTGTGGAACGCCATCAATCCTGACCTGGGCTTCGTCCGGAGCGCATACGATACGAAGAGCCATTTGTTCCTGGGTAATAGGAATCACCCGACGCTGCTTGCTTGCGGTACAAGACAGCACCGTCAAGCTCAAAGCAAAAACCGCGACAAAGCCCCCAACTTTCACAGAACGAAACCTCAACTAAAAAACCCTAGGGAAGCAACTTGACGGTCATCGCATTGGCGCTGACCTTGACCACTTCCAGCTTGAACTTGCCGCCGAAATCCTTGGCCTCGAGTTCGGTGGCCATCGCCCGGGTTTCTCCCGCCAACTGCACAGTCAGAGTTGCCTTGCCAGCGGACATTGTGTCCTCATTGACGCTTTTTACCGAACGAACCTGGTTGCGCAGCACCTTAACGAATCCATTCAGCTGGGCACGGTTCGCAAAACCGATCACGATCATGCGCACCGCATTGGTGCCGGTGAGCTCATCGGACCAAACTTTGGCGACACGCTTAATGAGCTCTTTGGCGGCTTTCCTGGCTGCCTTTTTTAAGGCACCCTTGCCAGCGGCCTGGGCCGTCATTTCCGGACAGGCGGCATTGGCCTGCACGGTTGCGATGATTTTTCCGTTGTCGGTATTGATCACGCGCACGATCACATCGGCCCTGGCTGAACGCATATTCTTTTGCCCAAAGGAGCTCAAGTCGCCCTGATCCTGGGCCATGGCCTGGCCCACGATGATGATCTGAGCATCCGAGGTCTTGGTGACACGCATGGCTTGTTTGTCGCTGACCATGGCTACGGGCATCTTGATGCTCACCTTGCCGGAGAACACTTCCGGGTCAACAAAGGTAAATCCCTTCTTCTGCATCTCCTCCATCAGGGTTGTCTCTGCGACACGCATGCTGATCGCCATGGGACCACCCTTGCCCCACCAATACTCGGGATTGGCCATGCCCACATTCTGTTCAGCAATCATGATGATGGCTTTGGGCATCCCCTTGCGCTGCATCAAGGTCTTGAGGCCGTCCAAATCATCGTTCACCGCTCCGGATGCAACTTCGGCCCGGACT
>JAUVAM010000396.1 GCA_030591745.1 Deltaproteobacteria bacterium | reverse complement strand
GCGGGCACGTCCCGCACCGGGCCGATGTCCCGAGCCAACTGCCGGACAAACCCACGACAAATGGCCTCTTGTTCCCTGCTACTCAGATTGTGCGGATCACAAATAACACCACCCTTTGAGCCGCCCAAGGGAATATCCACCGCGGCCGTCTTCCAGGTCATCCACATGGACAGGGCGCGAACCGTGTCCACCGTCTCTTGGGGGTGAAACCGAATGCCGCCCTTGGCGGGTCCCCGGGCATCGTTGTGCTGCACCCGAAAACCACGAAAAACGCGGACGCTGCCATCGTCCATGTGCACGGGGATGGCGAAATGATACTCGCGCATGGGGCTGCGCAAAAGCTCCCGCGTACCCGCATCCAGACCGATCAAATCGGCGATCTTGTCGAACTGCTCACGGGCCATCTCATAGGGATTGAACGCGCTGTCTGACATGGGGTCGGCCTCCGGAGGGCGCCTACCAGCATGCGCCCAATTCGAGCTTCAGGTCCGCCCACCACGGGCAGAGCCTCTATGCTCTGCGTAACAAAATCCAGAGACAAGTCAAGGCAAATTGTCGAGTATTTTTAGGGTCCAAGGCCGATTTTATCTGGCGTTTTGGGACGGGTACTACCTGGCACAGCGAAAACCGACGTAGAGGTTGTCATAAGCCGGATCTGAGGCGAGGCGGCTGGTGACACGCTGATAGTAGCCACCTTCGTTGGTGCTGCCGCCGCGACGGACCCTGTCGGAGATGCTATCCTCCCATGCACTACCATCCGCAGGTGCACCCGAATAGTCATCGTGATAACAATCCTGCACCATCTCCCATACATTTCCCGCCATGTCGCAAAGCCCTTGGTCCGTGTTGCCGGCAGTCCTGCTGCAAACAACCGCAGTGCCTACCAAAGGGCCTGACGGATCGCAGTTACCAGCACCCTCATCCATCACCGCATACTCGCAAGTCGGCGCATCATCCCCCCATGGGTAGATGATGTCCTGACCGCCCGACCGGGCCGCATACTCCCACTCGGCCTCCGACGGCAAGCGTCCTCCGGCCCACTTACAATACGCCACCGCCTGGCCCCATTTGACACAGTTCAGCGGATATGCACCGACATCTGCAAATCCCCACAAACACCAGAGAGTCGAAGTATAGCCCGTCGGCTCGGTACAAATCCCCGCATCGAAACAAACTTGGTACTGTTCGATCGTCACCTCGGTCTTGGTCATCTCGAAAGACGGCACCGTCACGGGATGCACGGGCAGTTCGTTAGCATCACCCGCATCACTGCCCATCTGAAACGTGTCACCGGTGATTGAAATCCACGTCAGGCCTGTTTCATAGATCCCGCAGGTCACGCCGTCGCCGGTGTAGCCTTGGTTGCATTCGCAGGTGAAGCCGCCAGACACGTTGGTGCAGGTGGCGTTGACATCACAGTTATCGGTGCCGTCGGTACATTCGTCCACGTCGTTGCAGGTCACACCGTCGCCGGTATAGCCTGAGTTGCATTCGCAGGTGAAATCGCCGTCTTCGTTGCTGCAGGTGGCGTCGGCATCGCAATTATCGGTGCCGTCGGTACATTCGTCCACGTCGTTGCAGGTCACGCCGTCGCCCACGTAGCCTGCGTCACAAACACACTGCATGTCGCCACCCACGTCGATGCAACTGGCGTTGATGCCGCAGTCGAGGGTACAGGCCGACGCATCGACGCAGATGCCGTTGTCGCAGACCATGCGGCTGCCGCAGGGGGTGCCATCGGGCTCTGATTGAACCTCGCATTGCCCGGAGAATTCATTGCAGACACCGATCATGCAAGGATTGGCATCGCCGCAATCGTCGTCTGTCTCGCATTCGACCGAAGCCGGATCCGGGATGCACTCAGTCGAACCCTCGTTGACATACTCGGCATCGCACGCACAATACGCACCGCCATCTATCACCAAACAAGTTCCGTGACCTGAACAAAGCACGTCATCACAGAGAGCCTCTTCAAAATCAAATCCATACCGCGCACAGGCGAGCACGTCCAAAACCAAGACAAGCCCGAGCCACAATATCGTCCAGGATACTTTTTGCGAACTTCCCATAATTTCCATTATACAGCTCTATGCGCGGGGCTCGACCACCATTTTCAGAGCGCCCTTGGGGCAAAAGTGGGCACAAAGCCCACAACCCTTGCAGTGGTTCAGGTCGATGTGGATTTCGTGGGTTACGGGGTCCCGGGTGATGCACATATCCGGGCACATGAGCTGACAGACCTCGCAGTAGCTGCAGGTGATGGTGGACAGACAACGCCCGGCCGCCGCCATGGCTTGTTCCCTGCTAAAACCGCCCTCGGGTTCTGGCGAGCTCTCCGCTCCGGGTCGATGGCAGACGTCGCTCATGCCTTGGTCCTTTTCTCGGCTTCCAGCATCAGCATGATCGGATGCCGTCCCCCGGCCCGAGCCACCATGCTCTGGTCTACCTCGCAACGAGCGCAGTCGTAGTTGTTCTCGCAGACCGAGCCCGGCGCAAGCCCCATCAGGGCATAGCGACATGGGCGCTGGGCACCCCAGCGATCCTTCAAGCGGGCCACGGCACGGTCTTCCATGGAGATGGCCCCTGTGGGGCAAACCCAGGCGCAGGCACCGCAGCCGATGCAACTTTCGGGAAACTCGTCAAAGGGTTCGCGGGCCAGGTGCTTGCCCCGCCCCCGACCGGCCAGCGCCAGGGCTTCGGCTCGAGCGCCCTGGCTACAGACGCGTGTGCAAAGACCACAGAGGATGCAGTCGTCGGCGTTTTGGCGAGGGTCCAAACGGGTGGTTGACACGCCGTATGTACGAGCCAAATCGGAAAGACGCTGCGATTTGGGTGCCATGGAGGAAAGCAGCTCGATGACCATGCGCCGGTTCTTGGATACCCGCTCCGTGTCCAAGTGCACGGCGATGCCGTCCATGACCGGAAAGTTACAAGACGTCGTCAGGCGACGCTTTTTGCCCTGCTGCACCTCGACGAGGCAAAGCCGGCAGGCGCCATAGGGGCTCAATCCCTTCAGGTGGCAAAGACTGGGCACTTCAAAACCATGCTCACGCAGCGCGTCCAGCAAGGATTCGCCGGCCCGGGCCTCGCAAGCATGAGCCTGACCTTCCTTGTCGTGGACCTCAAATGAAATCATTTCAGCCATCAGCCCCGCTCCCGATCCAGCCAGGCCACGACTTGTCTCGCAGCCCGCACGCCCGTGGCCACCGCTTCGACGGCATTGCGCGAGCCCGTGACCAAATCGCCCGCGGCGAAGACTCCGGGCATGCCCGTGGCCCAGGTTTTGGGATCCACCATCAAGTTACCCAGGGGGCCCTGGCGCAATCCATGGATTCCGGCAAGCCCGCCGAGATCCGAATCCCGCTCGGCGGCGGCGACGAAAACACCAGCCGCAAGCTCGACCAGGGCCAATTCGTCTCCCGCGGGCGCGTCCCCTGTGGGCATCGTCAAAGGCCAAGTGCGACCCACGGCGTCCGGGCTGCCGAGAAGCACCGCACTGGTTCGTACACGCTCGACCCGACCCTTGCCCTGCACATCCACCGGACGGCTTTCAAAATGCAGGGTCACGCCCTCCGCCTGCGCTTTGGCCACCATCTCCGGATCCGCCGGCATGCGGCGTCGCTCCACCGGCACCAAAAGGTGCACGGCCGGGGCCCCTGCCCGTCGCGCCAACCGGGCGCAGGATACGGCCATCGAACCCGCCCCCGCCACCACCACCGGCTTGTCGATGGAAGGCTTTCCCTCGGCAAAAAGTCGACTGAAACTGAGACCGTCGGTACAGCCCTCCAGCTCCTCGTTGTCGATGCCGGCCGGCCGGCCACGCCCGGCGCCCAAAGCCAGAACCACCGCCTTGGCACCGTCGGAAAGCAAAGCCTGAATGTCGTCGGCTCCGGTCAATCGATGCCCGCAGGAAATCTCGATGCCTGAATCCGTGAGCGATTGTATCTCGTCACGCAGAGCGGCCCGCGGCAGATCGAAGTCGGGCACGGCCCAACGCATCAACCCGCCGGGTTCGGCCTCCGCCTCCAAAATTTTTACCCGGCAGCCCGATCGCCGCAAGATAGCGGCCGCGGCCAATCCCGCCGGACCACTGCCCACCACGATCACCTGCTCGTCGCGATCCGGGGCATGCTTGGGTTCCCGACGTTGTTCCGCGTAGGCCAGGGCGGAGAGTTTCAGGCCCCGGATGGACACGCCCACATCCAGCCCGGCCCGAATGCATGCCCGAGTGCAGGCTCTGAGACAAAGATGTCCAGTTATCGCCGGCAAGGGGTTGGTCAAAAGAATGCGGTCCAGGGCCGTCTGGAAATCGCCTCGGGCGATGGCCTGAACGTAAAAACGAACATCCTGGCCCAGTGGACAAGCTGCCTGACAAGGGGGCACGCCCGGCCGATCCCCCGCCGGAAAATGACTATGTCGTAGCACTTCGGCCCGCAAGGAATCCGGCTCGTCCGCCTGCTCGAAAAACACACTGGAAGGACAACGCCGGGTGCAGGCCCCGCAGGGCAGACATCGCTCGGCTTTCCATTCGGGATGGTGGGTGCGAGCCGGCGGCGTGATGGTCTTCGTCGGATTCAGCGCCATGGGCCCAGCTCCTCGGGCAGACGCTCGCGGCCCAATTTGAGTCCAATGTTGAAGGCCGAAAGGTTGACCTGCTGGAAACGCTCGCGAACCACCTCGGCCACCGCGGCCTCCACCGCCTTCAG
>JAUVAM010000363.1 GCA_030591745.1 Deltaproteobacteria bacterium | reverse complement strand
TTCCAAAACGAAGTCTCTTCACGGGGAGGCCTCTCTGATTGCACGTAATATGACCCATCAGGCCGAGCAAATCAATTAGATCAAAGGAGCTGGGCCAATGGGGGTGAGGAATAATTTTGGAATATTGACAGGTGGGGGCTTGGCGGGGTTTGGTTGCTTGTTTGCTTTGAGGAGGGTTGATTGGGTCTTCGGCGTAAATTGGGACTTCGGCTTTTGCGTCTTCGCTTTGTGCGGAAGGCTGTTGAAGAACGGGCCGATTTGGAGATGTTTGGGCATCGTCCGGATCTTCGGCTTGCTATTGGCTTGGGCTTGTTGGCGATTAGCATGTTGCTGGGCTGGCCGGCCGTAGGCGTGATGACCGGGGTGGCGATTTATTTTGACGAGCCGATGATTGGGCTCATCGGCGGGCCGGCGATTTATGGGTTTTCCTGGATCATCTATCTTGCCGGCCTTTGGGTGGCGGGTAAGGAAGTGCTGCGTTATGCAGGGGCTTTTAATCGGTGGATGGCTCGTAAGGGCGTTGAAAAGCTATTGGGCCCCGAGGGGATGCCGGATCCCTAAAGGTCTTGAAAACGTAGTCCGAAGCGGGCCAGGTATTTGCGCAGGCGATCGGCGTCGTTGGGCTTGGCCTTGCGTTGACGGCTTTGGGCGAAGAGTTGGCGGCCGGCTTCCGAGAGGCTGGGGCAGCTTCGGCAGATTTTTAAGACCCCCGCGAGTTGGAAGCGATCGAATTCATCCAGTCCATCCGGTAGTTCCGCTTCGGCTTCTGTGGGTTCCTGGCCGGCCCTTGCAGGTCCTTCGAAGGGGAAGCGCAGCAATTGACCCGCGGTGGATGGGTTTTTGGCGTCGGGGGCCTGCGTGATGACCAGTCCACTCGCCTTGCCGGCATTAATTAGGCCTGAAAGAAGCTGAGACTGGATCGTGGCCTGGCCCGTGTTGCCATGAACCCATGTTGAGTTTATCTTTTCGGATAATGTCAGAAACTGCTCATGGATGGCTGCGGGGCTTTCGGCCAGGGCGATACGGTTAACCTTGGTGGCCGGACTTACTTTGCCGATGTCTTTCGATAGTCTTTTTGCAAGCTTGGCTTGGTTTGCCTGGTGGAATAAGTAGAAGCGTCGCACGGACCAGTCCTTCTGCATGCACAAGGCCACGGTCGGGCGCCATCGATCCCATCGCTCCTTCTTTGGTGCCCAGTCCTGGGTCTCTCCGAGAAGTCCGGTAATGATTATGTTATCCATGCGGATAAGGCTAGCTGGGATTATAATCCTGGTCAAGGCTTTCTTGCGACTGGAGTTTCAGTTTGAGCAGGTAGCCCCCAAGACCAAGCGCTTTGATCTGGGCGTTTTGGCGGCTGGCCTGGATGGATCGCAGCAGGCGACCCTGGGCATCATAGCGCTTCAGGTGCCAAATTTGTCCGTCAAAACGAATGTCTGTCACGCCGCCATCGACTTCTGTTCGGCAGGTGGCCTGCCCCGCGACCTCGCCGAAGCGGGTTTCCCCGTGGGGGGCCAGCAACAACAACTCCACGTCATCCAACAAGCCCCTTGCGAAGTCCTGGTCTTCCATGGGACCGATGGCCCGGTGGACCCGATCGCCTGATGGACTCCGTTCTGCATCTAGGAGGGTCAGCCCCTCCACGCTGAGCAGCACGGCCCGCAAATGTCGGCGGCCCGGATAAACAAGGCTTACCCCAAGCATGGCGCTGTGTTGGTTCATGGGAAGTTCCGCTCTGATTTGGTGCACAAAGCGTTGGGCCTGCTTGGGAAAAAGCGCCAGGCAGCTTGCCTCAAGGTTCTTCGGATCCACTTCCGGCGCAAGGGGCTTTAGGCTTGGCAGGTGACTGCAAGATCCAAGGCCAAGGGTCAGGCAGAACAATAGGTATAGGCCGCGTTTTCGCATGCTTTGGCTTAGGGTTTTGAAAACAAACTCTTTTCTATGGGCTTGTCCGTTTGAATGTTGTGAAAGGTCAGGATGGTTTTGGACTTGGGCCCTTCGATAATTTCGACTTTTTCCAGTTGCCCGGGTTTTTCGGCCAGATGAAGAACAATACCCTGGATAATCTTTGCCATCTCGGGGGACTTGGGTGTCAGGCGAAGTCTTGGGCTGGGCTTGGTCACAAGCTCGGTCTCAAAAACGTCGCTGTCTTGATATCGGCCGGAAAGCCAAAGCCGGATTTCTTCAAGGACCAGCCGCATGGCCTGGATTCGCCCGGCCGCGTCGGGTACCCAGCGACCTTCTTGTTTGTTGAAACGATTGGCTTTTTTGCCATGGAGGAGCAAGAGGCTGGGCAAGGGCTCTACGTATTCCCAGCGCAGGGCGTCGGGGGCCCGGTAGAGAAGGAGACCTTTGGACAGCAAAGGTTTGGCGAGGATGGCTAGCTGTTTTTCCTGGGTGAAATCCGCCTGGATTGATTTGAGGGCGGCACCGGCCTGCCGCAGGGATTGGAAGTCTCCACGCCAGTCTTTCTTGGCCTGTGCATGGGCTGGTGGAGCGGCCAACAGGGCAAGCAGGAAAACCGCAAACAAAGTGCCCGCACCCCTCATACCATCCCCCCGTTGACCCCGATGATTTGGCCCGTGACATAAGAGGCCGCGTCCGAGCAAAGAAAAGCCACGACGCGGGCCACCTCTTCCGGTTGGCCGATTCGGTTCAAGGGGATGAGTTGTTTGATCATTTCCTTGGGCACCTCGGCCGTCATCTCCGTCTCGATCAGGCCAGGGGCCACGGCGTTGACCCGGATGCCGAGCCTTGCTACTTCGGCGGCCAAAGATCGAGTAGCGCCGATGAGTCCAGCCTTGGCGGCAGAGTAGTTTACTTGGCCCCGATTGGCCACCAGGCCCGAGACGGAGGCCATGGTGACAATTGAGCCTTTTCTTTTTCGCATCATGCGTTTAACTACGGGTCGGGTCACGTTGTAAAACCCATCGAGGCTGGTGCGGGTGACACGTTTCCAGGCTTCAGCCTTCATCATGGGAAAAAGCCCGTCATCCGTGATGCCGGCGTTGTTGACGAGGACCTCAATGGCTCCGATTTCGTCTTCTCTCTGGCTCAAGTCATGGATGGCGCTTTTCCAGGCCGGCTCGTCTCTGACATCGAGGGCCAGGATCTCGCCAGTGCCCCCTTCGGCCAAGACCCGCTCAAGGGTAAGTTCCGCGTCTTTCTGGCGACTTAAGTAGTTGATGATCACGTGGTGTCCAGCCCGGGCCAATTCAAGGCAAAGGGACCGACCAATGCCTCTGCCGCCGCCGGTGATCAAGGCCGTGCTTTTTTGGGGGTCACTCATGTGTTTTCCTCGATTGCGCCTGGAAAGTCATCAGGGCGATAGGACTGTAGTTCCACCTGGGCTAAAAGACGCCCTTCCAAATCCAGCACTCGGCCTTGGTAAACAGCGTAGTTTTCTACTTTGTATAGCAATTCTACTTGGCTTTGCAGCCTATCGCCTACCTCAAGCCTGTCACATTGAATTTCGGTCTTGCGTACGCCGACCAGCAGGCCGCGACCGCCCATTTTCTCTGTATGCCGGCGTTGCCATCCAACCAGGACCGCGACGGATTGCGCCACCACCTCGATAAGCAAGACAGGATCGGCAAACCCGTCGGCTGCGCCAGGCCAATGAAGACGGACTTGGCTCTCCACCGTAGCCTGGTCACCCTGACTGGCCAGCAGCCGATCCACCAGGCGCATGGGTATGCGATGAGGGATGCAGGTTTCGATGATGTCCGTGTCAGCCAACATGCTTCTAGTTTCTTCCAATGGATCCACAGGTGTCAAGCTTGACTCATTTGAGGTGGGCTGGTAGGAAAACCGCATGAAGCTGCTAATTATCTATCCATCTTGGCCCAAGCTGCCTGGACAAACGCGTTTCGACCTGCCTCCCCTGGGACCTATCCAGGCGGCGGCTTGCGTTGACGAGAGCTGGCAAGTCGAAATCTGCGACGAAAATGTTCAGCCCGTGGACATGGACTCCGACTGCGATATCTTGGGTCTATCCATCATGCTGACCTGTCAAGCGCCTCGTGCATACGAGTTGGCCCATGCCTTCCGGGCGCGCGGCAAGAAGGTTTTGATCGGGGGCCTGCATGTGGGCCTTTGCCCGGAAGAGGCGGCAGAGCACGCCGACAGCATCGTGGTGGGCGAAGCCGAGGGGCTCATCGAGCAAGCCCTGGCCGATTTTCAAACTGGGCAAATGAAGCCGATTTATCGGCGCGAGGGTTTTCCGGATATCACCCAAGTGCCACGTCCTCGGCGTGAGCTTTACGACAAGAAGAAATATTACAGTCACAAGGACTGGGAGCTGGTGGACCTGGTGGAAACCAGCCGAGGCTGTCGTTTCAATTGCTATCCCTGCTGTACGCCCTACCTGGGCGGGCGGCAGCATCGCATCAAGCCCATCGAATCGGTGTTGGCCGACGTGGATTCCTGTTCGGACCTGATGTTTATTGTGGACAACTCCTTAGAGCAAAACGTCGAGTACCAAAAGGAGTTGTTTCGCCGTTTGGCCGGCCATGGCAAGCACTGGGTGTCCCACCCGATTTCCTGTGATCCGGAGGTGCTCAAGCTGGCTCGGGAGGCGGGCTGTTGGTACGTCTACCATGCGGTTTACAACATTTCGGACAAGATCAAAGATCGCATCAAGATGTACCACGACCACGGCATCGGCGTGGAGGGGACCATCCTTTTGGGCCTTGATGATCACACGGAAGATTTCACCAAGCGCTTCATCGATTTTCTTCTGACCGTGGAGCTGGATCTGGCTGAGTTCACGGTGCTGACGCCTTTTCCCCACACCGAGGCATACAAACACCTGGAGCGAGAGGGGCGTATTTTCGATCGGGACTGGCGACATTACAACGCGGGTCACGTGGTATATGAACCCAAGCAGATGAGCGTGGACACCCTGCAGCGTCTCTTCGATCAGGCCTGGGGTGACTTTTATCGGGATGAGTCCCAAGAGCTGAAGATGAGCAAACTGTTTCTGCAACTATTGCGCAGCATGCCCGGCCGGAAACGCCGAGGCGAAGGTACAAACTCATGAGCGACCTGATTCAGGAAC
>JAUVAM010000207.1 GCA_030591745.1 Deltaproteobacteria bacterium | reverse complement strand
AGCAAGAAATAGTGGCGCTTCAGCCAGGTGGACAATTGGCTCAGGGCCTGGGCAAGCAAAATGTCCTCGCTCGGTAAGGCGACAGCCCCCTCTCGATCTTCTCGGGCTTGCACCCAGGTTTCGATCAGTGCTTCCGTGGAGAGGCGATCCTGTTTTTGAGCCCAGCCCAAAACCAGCGCTTCGTTTTCATCCAGGCCGTACCAGCGGGGCTCCAGGTCCTCTAAGTGGCGGGCCACGGCCATGTTGCTGGCCTGGGCCAAGGGCGCAAAGAGGGAGAGTTTCGGATCCAGGATCTTGTCTTCTTCCATGAGCTCAAGAAGGTGGACCTTGATGAGCGCCAGGTCGTGTCGTGGGTGTAGCAAATACAGGCCGTCGGCCGGCATCAATTCGACGGAGAAAAGTTCTTCGACGGTTTTTTCAAAAAGTGCGGCGATGTCTTGTTCCTGGATGTGGCCTCCCGGTTTGTCGGCCCCGTAGAGGCTTTGGATCTCAAGGTGCTCCATCTCGGCCAGTTCCAGCAGCCAGGGATAAATAGACACCAGCGGAGCGAGATCCTCTTTCACGAACTCGACGAACAATTCAGCCATCTCTCTCACCGAATGGCTGAGCGGGGGATGGGCGCGGCGAAAGCGGAGTACGAATTCCCGAGATGTCTCACTCCCTGAGTCAGTACCGAATCCCAATTGATCCAAGGCAAAGAAGCTGGCGGTAAAACCCCATGCCAGCATGTTCTCCTCTGCGCTGTAGTGGTCGCTCTGGTATGCTCGCAAACTCTGCTGGGGAATGGCCAGCAGGTCCTCTCGTTCCGCCGGACCCAGCCCGGGGAAATCGCGCACCAAAAGTTCAAATGCCGTTCGGTCCACCTGGTCGTGGATGGCGCGTCCGATCACCCTCTGTACTTGAGCCAAAGACATGGTCAGGCCTCCGTGAACTCGTCGAGGATGGTCTGGGCTTGGCGACTTTCGGCCAGGAGCTCATCGAAGGCGGGTATGTTGCTGTCTCTTTCGATGATCGTATTTACCGGGCCCACGTGGTCCAGGGTCAGGCGATACAAATCCCAGATGGCGGGGTTGACCGGGCTGTCGTGGGTGTCCTTTATCAGCGCCCCCTCCTCCGGCTCATTGAAGCCGGCCAGGTGTACCTGGGCGATGCGCTCGGGCGGCAGGGCGCGGATGAAGGCCTCGGCGTCGTAACCGTTGTTGCGGGCGTTGATGTGTACGTTGGTCACGTCCAGCAGGAGCCCGCAGTCGGCGCGGTCCAGGACGGCTTGCAAGAATTCCAGCTCGCTCATTTCCCGTTGGCTGATCGTCATGTAGTAGGTGACGTTTTCCAGCAGAAAAGGCAGTTCCAAGTCTTGCTGGATGCGATGCACCCGAGCGGCCACGTTATCCACAGCCTCTGAGGTGAATGGCAAGGGAATCAGACCGCTCAAGTTGGTGTGTTCCGCGGAGTTGAAGCTCAGGTGTTCGCTGGTCCAACGGGCGTCGATTTGCCGGTTGAGTTTTTTGACCGCCGCGATGTGTGCGGCGTCCAAAGGATCGGTGCCGCCCACGCTCATCGCGATGCCGTGGGTGGCCATGGGGTAGCGCTCGGCGATGGTGTCGAGTTCCTGGCGAACGGCGCCGCCACGGTTCAGGTAGTTCTCCGTCAAAATCTCGAACCAGGGCAGTTTGGGCTGTTGCGCGATGATGTCGTCGTGATGCGCGCGCCTGAGGCCCACGGTGGCGCCCAGCATTGGAATGTTGTTTTTTGAAAAAGTCATGACGAGATCTCCCGGCCCTCAGAACAAAGCAAAGCCTGGGCGGACCGAATCATGGGACTCGGTCCGCCCTGTTTGCACTACGAGGCGCAACTCTTTTCTCCCTTTTTGTCTTTTTTGCCTTTTGTGGCGGCGCAGGTCTTGTCGCCTTTGTTTTTCTTGTCCTTCTTGGTCTTGTCGTCTTTCTTTCCTTTTTCACTTGAGCAGGATTTGTCTCCCTTGCTTCCCTTCTCTTAGCCGCAACCCTTGGCACCGCCACAACCCTTGTCGGCCGAGGAGGGACCACTGTTTACGGCGGCGATGGCCGTGCCGCCTGCGAACATGGCAGCGGCGGCGAAGGAGCCGGCCATCAAGCCTTTGGCCAGGGTGCCTTTCAAAGAACCGAATCGATTGGAATTTAGATTTGACATATTGTGTCTCCCCTCAAGGGGTGTTGGTTATCGGTTGCTCATGGGTCGGGGGCAAATCGGGCCCCTTACATGGCGTGGATTGTTCTATGGGTGGGATCTATGCTTGGATACGGTTGAACTGCTTGGAGGACGCGCATATGGGTGATTTGCCGGTGCTGATGAAAATTTGGTTGATGGAGCTGGGCCTGGGCGAAAGCCTGGCGGGCGTGCTGAATTGGATCGGCCTGGCTTTGATCGTGGGTTCGGTGGCTTGGCTGTCCAATGCGCTGGTCAAGCGGATCATCTTGGCTTTTCTGAGTTACTTCGTAAAGCACTCGAAGACCAAGTGGGACGACGCAATGCTGGAGCGTCGCGTCTTCACCCGGATGAGCCACTTGGCCCCGGCGATGGTCATATACTTTTCTGCCAATCTCTTGGCACCCGCCACTTCGGTCTTGCAGCGTTTCAGCATGGTCTACATGATCGGCATGGCCCTCTTCGTGCTCTTTGCCTTCCTGGACGCGGGCATCGACATCTACCGTAGCTATCCGGTGGCCAAGAATCGTCCCATCAAGGGCTATGCGCAGATCGCAAAAATTATCCTGAGCATTTTTCTGGGGGTCATGGCGCTGGCCACCCTGCTCGATCGTTCGCCCTGGCTCATGCTGAGTGGTTTGGGTGCCATGACGGCGGTGCTCTTGTTGCTGTTCAAAGACGCCATCCTGGGGCTTGTGGCCTCCGTGCAGCTTTCGTTAAACGACATGGTGGCCATCGGCGACTGGATCGCCATGCCCAAGTATGGTGCCGACGGTGACGTCATCGACGTGACCTTGCACACGGTCAAGGTTCAGAATTGGGACAAGACCATCACCACGATTCCGTCTTATGCCCTGGTCTCGGATTCCTTCAAGAACTGGCGAGGCATGGATGAGTCCGGGGGCCGACGCATCAAGCGTTCTTTGAATTTGGACATGAACAGTGTGCACTTTTCCAAGGCCAAGGATCTGGACCGCTACGAGAAATTTCAATCCATCACCGACTACATCAAGTCCACGCGCCAGGAGGTGTCGGCCTACAACGCCGAGCACAAGGTGGACGCGTCGGAGTTGGTCAACGGGCGCAACATGACCAACCTGGGCACCTTCCGGGCTTACATGAAGGCCTACTTGCAGGCCCACCCAAAGATTCACCAGGAGATGACTCTCCTGGTGCGGCACCTACAGCCCACCGAGCACGGCCTGCCCTTCGAGATCTACGTGTTCTCCAACGATCAAGACTGGATCAACTACGAAGACATCCAGGCCGACATTTTCGACCACATGCTCGCCGTCATCCCCGAGTTCGGCCTGCGCGTCTTCCAGGCCCCCTCCGGCCACGATCTGCGATCGTTGAAGGAATAGGCTCTCTTCTATTCTTCCAAAGGATGGAGGACGAGTTCCAGCGTGTTCTGCTCGGGCGGGATTTCGATATAGCGCTCTGAGAAGGGGCGCTTGTCGTGCCAGGGGCATGCGTGGATCGCGAGACCCGGGGGTATGTGGGTGATGGCGAAGTCGCCCTGATTGTCTGCCTGCACGGTGCCGGAGAAGCTTGCCGCATCGCAATAGAAATGCACTTCGGCCATGGGCACGCGGCTGCCGTCCTGCAGGCGCGTCGTCCCCGTGATCGTCCGACCGGGCTTGAGCTCTAAGAGGACCCTCTCCACGTCCTCACCCGCTCGGTGCGGTGGCAGGGGCTTGAAGGCCCAACCCTCCGTGGGAGACCAGGCAGACAGGGTGATCTTGCCATCGCCGAACTCGATTTCGAAGCGTCCCCGTGCGTCGGTCGTTTCCGAGATGATACCGGCCGTGTCGTCGGGATGCTGGTGGCGGGCCATGACCCTGATGCCGGCCACCAGGCCCCTGGGTCCCACAACCTCGCCTCGCACCATGCTGTAGCGGGTCAGGCGAAAGTTCAAGACGACTTCGCTTTGGTTTCTGGGCACGGTACCGAGTTCGGCCTGATGTCCGGGCGCGTGGGCCGTCACCAGGTACTCGAGGTCGCCGTCGGGCACCCAGATTTCGTAGCGTCCATCCGGAGGCACGGGCAAGAGCGACTTGCTTCTGATATCTTTCGGGTGGTCCTGGAGGCCGATACTCAGCTGGGCGTCGGCCAGGGGATTGCCGACATGGTCGCTGACCGTGCCTGTGACACGCACGCCGGCCTTCAGGATCTCCAGCTCCACGGGGATTTCTTTTTCTTCCGCGTCGCAGCGGGCCAAGGCTCCCTTGGCGAAAGCCTGTTTCAGCTGGGCCGTGACGGCGTAAGTGCCGTGGCCAAGCCCGTCAAAGTGGAAGGTGCCTTGCTCGTCGCTGGTGGTGCTGGTGAACTCACCCGCTTCGAATGCCTCGCGCAAAAGGATTTTCACGCCGGCGGCCGGCTTGCCTTCCCTGGTGATTTTTCCGCGGACCTTGCAGCGAATGGCCTGGATTGCGCGCTCTTCTTCCGACAAACCGCCGTCTTCGGTTTGGGTCCTTTCGGATTCCGAATCCGTCTGAGGTGAGCCGGCTTCTTTGGGATTCGTGGCGGAATCTTCGTTTGTTTGGCTTTGTCCGGAGCGTTCTGCGTGGTTCGTGTCGGCGCCACGAGTGGCCTTGGTCCTGTCGTGAGGGTTTGAGGGTGCATGTGAATTTTTCAGGTTTGCTTTGTCCTGAGCTTCACTTGAGGTGCCTGCCGTTTTCTCCTCCCGAAGCTGTCTGTCGGCGGTCATGAGCACGATGGCTGCTGCTGCGATGATGAGCAAACCGCCAAAGATTACCAGCCACTTTCTTTTTGTCATCCGAGAGGCCCCTTTGCGTTAATGCAGTATACCATTTGTGGGAATTTGATATTCTGCCGCCATGGACAAGTCAGTCATCGACAAGCGAGCCGCGGAGCTCATCGCGCTTTTTGCTTCGGCACCGATCAAGGCCACCACGGGCATGGAATTGTTATACGAAGACGGGCGGGCTGTTTTTGAGATGCCCTACAATCCGGGCTTCGATCACGCCGTCGGCGGCATACATGGCGGGGCCATTTGTACTTTGCTGGACAACGCGGGCTGGTTCACGGCGGCTCTCCAATACGATGTGTGGATAGCCACAGTGGACCTGAACGTGAAGATTTTGGAGCCAGCAAGCCAGGAGGGTTTACGGGCTGAAGGGCGACTCCTGCGATCGGGCAAGCGTCTGGCCATGGCCGAAATGGAACTCCGCTCGGCCTCAGACGGACGCCTGGTGGCCACCGGCTCCGGCACCTTCGCCGTCACCAGCATGTCGCGCAATGCAAAAAAGTGATTGGGAGATTTTATGCAACGACGAAATGAATTGGAGAGTCTTGGGCAGGTTAAAGAGCACTTGGCTGCTGGTGGTGAGGCTGTGGTGGTCCAGGGTGTGGATTTGAGGGAAATGACCGAGCTGAACCGTAGCGAGCTTTCCGGCTGGCTGTTTGTGGGTTGCTTGTTTGCGGACCTGGCGCAAGAACAAGGTGTGCGCGAACAGGGGGGGCAGATTTTTCCTCGTTTTGAGGGCTTGCCTTATGAGCCTTATCGGCCGGGTTTGTATTCGGCCGAAGAGCTGATGATGGGTTATGAGGACGGTGGTTATCCGGCCACTCGGGATTTTGCTATCTATGCCCATGGCCATCGAGAGCGGCATCACCCGGATGGCATTTCGATTAGGGAGGCCTTGGCGCAGCGCATTCATGATCACGCGATCGATGATGCCCTGGGGGAGTTCTTGGCCGAGCAATCCGGTGCGGGCGTAGTGGGTGTCATGGGTGGACATGGCGCGGCGCGTTCTGATCCTTGGTACAAAAAAGTGGCACAGACTGCATGGTTGTTGGCTCGGAAGGGTTATCTGGTGGTGACGGGTGGTGGTCCTGGGGTCATGGAGGCAGCCAACCTGGGCGCATGGTTGGCAGGCTACGACGACGCGGGCGTTATTGATTCCGCCATCGACCGGCTTTCCGTGGCCGACATGTTTTCCGGTGGCGAGAAGGAAGGCACGCCTGAATACTTACAAGCCATTCGGTCGTATTTGCAGGCTGCCCGCGATTGTGTTTCTGAGTTGAGCGATACCGCGCACCCGCCGTCAGCGAGTTTGGCCGTGCCTACTTGGTTCTATGGTCATGAACCCTCGAACCTTTTTGCCACGGCCGTGGCCAAGTATTTTGACAACAGCATTCGGGAAGAGGGTCTTTTGGCCATGGCCACCGCCGGGGTCATCTATGCCCCCGGTTCGGCTGGCACCACTCAGGAGATCTTTCAGGATCTAACCCAGAATCATTACGCGACTTATGGCATCCGTAGCCCCATGGTCTTTCTCGGCCGGGAGCGCTACCAGGCCGAGTACGGTCTGATCCGCTCCTTCGCCGAAGCCCGGGGCATGACGAAGGTCTATGGGGATTTGCTGGCCCTGGTGGATTCCGCCGAAGAGGCGGTGGATTTTATTGTGAGTCATCCGCCTCGGCCCGCGGTCAAGCACAAGCCCCTTTATGCACTCTTGGAAGGTTGAGCTTCAGTCGATTTTCAACAAGATTTTGGCGGCGGTCGGGATGGTCTTCATCGGCGAGATTTTAAACAGGCGTCGATCATCCAGGTCGATGGCGCCCTGGTCGTGCTCGTGGATGTAGCCGAAAAATTCTTTCCAGCCGCCTTGCTCCAGCGAAAATTCT
>JAUVAM010000298.1 GCA_030591745.1 Deltaproteobacteria bacterium | reverse complement strand
AGAATTTTTTAATCTGCACGGAGCCCGGGCTGGTCACAGAGGTCCAGCTCGTACCGCCATTGACGGTGGACCACAAAGCACCTCCTTCACCACCGCCCACCCCGGCCATCCCGTCGAAAAAGTAAACCTGCCCCATGCCTTCGGGCGTCGCGATCTGACTAAAACTCTCGCCTCCGTCCGTGGTCCGGGCGATGTCGCCACCCCCCAAAAGCACCCATCCGTTTTGCCCATCCGCGAAAAAAACCTGGCTAAAGGTGATCATAAAACCGGTCAAATCCATGTTGCCTGTAATGTTTGAAAAACCATCCCCACCATCGGTGGAGCGAATCAAAACATGAACCGGATCGGTAAATGGATTGGCCACATTAAAATCCATGCCGGCCACAAATACATGCTGGCCATCCGGAGAATGAATACTCATCCCAGCAGCCGAACCATCCGACCCAGCAGAAAATTTCTGCTCCCAGCTGGCACTCGCTGGCCCGGCGCAGAAAAACAGAAACAACCCACAAATCAGTAGCACTCGACTTCGCATATTTGGCTCCTACAGCTAATCCCGCGATGGTGATAGCCTATCAAAATGGGCGCATCTCGGACAAGCCTGGGCCCATGAAAGCCGACCCTGATCGCCAGAGCGAGTCTACTTGGCCTGCGCTCTGGCGTCGACGAAGTCGACTGATTTCCCGTATTCCCAGCCTGTGGTTTGGCGAACCAGCCGGATGGCTTCGTTTCGCTTGCCATCGGCCAAGAAGGTCTGGAGTTTTTTGCTGGCTTCGCCGTCGGTGGGGAAGCGCTTCAGCGGCCAGTTTGGGCAGTCTTTTCGTTTTTGCTCTATGCCCAAATGGGCCATGCCGAAGCCCTTGAAGGTTTCGCAGTCGGTCCACTTCTTCATCAGTTTGTATATCCGGGCCTGCTCCTCGGCCCCAAACTTGCTGTGCGAGCCCAGGGCTTTCTCCATCCAGGCGGCCCTGACCTTCTCGGGAAATTGTTCGAAAGACTCCATCGCCTTGCGCTGAAGTTTGGCATCGGCTGGCCACATGCTGATCAATCTGGGTTCAATCGCGGTCAGACGCGCTGAATCTTCCACGAACAAACAAAGACTCACTGCCGCCATGAAGTCCCGATCGCTGGCATCCGCCGACAGGCATTTATCCAGCTTGGCATCCAAGCGGGGCTTCCACTCAGCGGTAACGGCCCTGCTGTTGCGGGTGATGTTGGGGACCACTGTCCATGTACGGGCACAGGCAGGCCATAAATCCAGCAGCGGTCCTTCCAGCGCCGTTCCGGGCGCGGCGTCCTCCAGTGCCTCCCAAAAATAGCGTTGACCCGGCACATCGTACTTTTCTGGGGATTTGGCAAAGTGGGCCAGCGCTACGAATGCCAGTTTCTCGGCGCTTGGAAGCTTGGACCCATCCTGGTCTTTGCTCGCGGTGGAGCCAACCTGGAAAGGCGATCCCTTGGGCAACAAATGAAAGAGCTCATCATTGTCTTTTTGTGACGTCCAAAGCACGCGAAGATGCTGTCCGTCAGGAGACAGGCTGGGCTGGACCTTGGACACCAGTGATTCCATCTCGGCCTCGGAGGGGGCCTTGTCGGCATCGGAAAAATGCTCAAGCACGACGGTGGGTCGAGCGCCCACGGTCATGGACAACACAAACCCCTTCTTGGTCTCCCAGCCGACCGCGTGGGCGGCCCACTTGATCGAGGTGTCGTTCATGCTCGTGGCTGAGATGGTGACGGACTCGCCGTGCTTGAAGTTCACCACCTTGGACGCGCTGTGTTTCTTGCCTTTGCAGCCGGTGACACCCAGAAGAACGGACATGAGAATGACACCAAGGCGCATGCGCTTTCCTCGTACAGCAACCCCCCGCACTTTCATCAGCCGCAGTCGCCGGAACAGCCGGAACAACCGCCGGATGAACAATCGGCCAGGACAGGCTGAAGTTCTTCCTCGGTGGCATCACGCACTTCGGAGACCGAAACATCGAAATGCAATCGCTGCCCGGCCAGGGGATGATTGAGATCGATGCTCACCTCTTCATCGGTCAGCGACTTGACCGTGAAGCGAATAATTCCCTGGGCCGTTTGAGAAGCATAGGTCTGTCCGGCCTCAATCTCCATGTCGGGCTGAAACTGATCCCTGGGCACCGAGCGGACCAGTTCGGGAACGACGACCCCGTAACCGTCTTCCGGCTCCACGACAACTTTTTTGTTTTCGCCGGCCTGCATGCCCTCAATCTGATTTTCCAAGCCCGGCACCAACATGCCAAAACCAAAAACAAAACCCAAAGGCTCTTTGGGATCTGAGCGCTCGACTTCTTCGCCTCCATCCAGGGAAAGAACGTAGGACAAAGACACGTATTTGGACTTTTCGATTTTCATGTCACTCCAATATAGAAAAGGTTGGACACACAATCCTATTTGCCAAGCCATATTGCAAAGGTTTCGAGATCTTGATAGCTATAAAGGACACAGATGCTCCTAAACAAAAAAGCCATGCTTCTAGCGATTTTGTTCGGCCTGTTGATTGGAACGGGCCTGTTCACGATCAACTACGCCGAGGGGCTCTCTTATTTGAGTACCGATCCCAAGGCCTGCGTCAACTGCCACATCATGACTCCCCAATATGACTCCTGGCAGAAAGGGAGCCATCACACCGCCGCCACCTGCGTGGACTGCCATCTGCCGCACAGCTTCATCGCCAAATACATCGCCAAGGCGGAAAACGGCTACCATCATTCGAAGGCCTTCACCTTCCAGGATTTCCACGAGCCGATCATGATCAAGGAAAGAAACAGCAAGATCCTGCAGGAAAACTGCGTGATCTGCCACGGGGACATGGTGCACGAACTTTTCAAAAGAGACCTGAGCCGCCCAAACGCAGTCAATTGCATTCACTGCCACGCCTCAGTCGGCCACGGTGCATTGCCGACGAACATTGGCGGAGCAGATCGAGGTGAAGCGAGGGAAAGGAAAACCCATGAATGAGTCACCCAAAAAATCAAGACGCACGATCGCATTTGTTGGAATCGTCGTTCTTGTGGCGGGCGTGACGGTGGCCGTCACCGCGCTGCTGTTCAACATACTGGAACGCAAGTGCGAAACGGCCAATCCCTACGTGCGCCTGGTCGAGGTCGGCGAAGATGACACCGATCCGGAGAAGTGGGGCAAGAACTGGCCCCAACAGTACGATTCCTACAAGCGCACAGCCCTCACGACCCGAACTCGTTTCGGCGGCCACGGCGGTTCCGAAACCCTCCCTGAGCAAAAAATAGAAAGGGACCCATGGCTCAAACGCATGTTCCTCGGCTACGCCTTTGCCATCGATTACCGCGATCGGCGTGGCCACGCCTACATGCTGACCGACCAGTCGCAAACCAAACGCCAGACCAAGCCGCAGTCCGGCTCCTGCATGCATTGCCATGCCTCCCTCCTGCCGGTCTATCGCGCACTCGGTGACGGCGACGCCCTGGCCGGCATGAACAAAACCCACAAAATGTCCTACCAGGAACTCAACAAGATGGTGCACGACATGGGGCACGCCCATCCGGTCTCCTGTGTGGATTGCCATGATCCTGAAAGCATGCAGCTGCGGGTTACTCGCCCGGCCTTCATGGTCGGCATTCAAAAGCTCGCGAACTCAAATGCCCCCGTGCCGAGCATTCCATCCATCGAAATCTGGCGCCAGGGTTCTCGATCCCATCCTTACGATCCCAACACAGACGCCACCCGGACGGAAATGCGCTCCTTCGCCTGCGGCCAGTGCCACGTCGAATACTACTGCTCCAGTGCCATGCCGCTCACTTTCCCCTGGGCCAACGGCCTGAAAATGGACGATCTGGAAAAGACCTGGAACGAAACCAAGCTGCCCGACGGCGGGCGATTCTTCGATTACAAACACAAGGAGTCCGGCGCGGATATCCTCAAAGCCCAGCACCCCGAGTTCGAGTTATGGAGCCAGGGCATCCACGCGCGCAGCGGAGTCGCTTGCGCCGACTGCCACATGCCCTACATGCGTGACGGTGCTTCCAAGGTATCCGACCACTGGGTGCGCAGCCCCTTGTTGAACATCAACCGCTCCTGCCAAACTTGCCACCATTTTCCTGAAGACGAACTCAAGGCGCGCGTCGAGACCATCCAGCAAAGCAATTACGGCCTCCTGCAGCGGGGTGGGGCCGCCATCACGGACCTGCTCGACGCCATCGTGGCCGCCAAGCAAGCCGGCGCCACCCCCGAGCAACTCAAGCCCGCCCAGGAACTCCAACGCAAGGCACAGTGGCGTCTCGACTACATCGCCGCCGAAAACTCCATGGGCTTCCACGCCCCGCAAGAAGCCGCGCGCATCCTCGGCGAGGCCGCCGACTATGCCCGCCAAGGCCAAGTTGAAGCCATCCGGCTAATTAAATAGTCTCCAAACTTCGTTTATAGAAACCACGATGGGCTGGTCTGCAACGCGCCCAGTCACCCATCAGGGCCAATCGGCGGTTTCATGGGCTACGCCCACCAGTGGATCACGGACCGCGTCGAGGCCTGGGACACGCTCTGCGCGGCCAGCCATGCAGAGAGTACGTACCCTACGTCAACGAGGAGGGTTGAGTATTTCTTCCTTCAACCTAAAGCAAATCGAGTTTCGCACCTTCGAGAATCTGCATGACTGAGACGAGTTTGGGTGCGACTTGAATGTGTACGAGAACTCCAGACAAGGGACGATAGACGAGGATCATCTCTGCTTCACCGACGATCTCATCGGGTTGTCCGACGACTTCCGTGATCTGATTTAGTGTCATCCCGAGACGAAGTTTCGTGAAATCTGCCTTCCAATCCACCAAGGAACTCGAATCATCCGTCGACCCGTCGATGGAAATCACACCGACAGTCACATCGTCGTCCGGCTTGTCCAATCTCAAAGTCAAGACTTGGCATTCTTCGTCATCGCGCGCGTAATTCGTAAAAACCGAAACGATTACCGTACAAGGCCCACAGACACTCTGTTGAGAAGATCCGTAATAATGGGCCTTGATTTCGTATTTTCCTGGCGCGGCCTTTTTCAACACATACTCTTCCGGCCCATAGCCTTGTGTAAAATCTCGTGACACGAGTCCACCCATCGACGTCAAATTCTGTCCGTAGTAGGCGTGCTCACCTGTCGGCTCAAAGACGTGCAGGTCGACATCGGTCAAATCGGCATCCCAGGACATGCTGATTCGGACATTCAGATCGAGGCACTTGATCAGACGACTATCAATCCGGTGCGGAATTTCGACATTCGCTTTGCCAGCCATGTGAATGAGCCGATTGAGTTCCATCAAGGCGATCAGCTCAATCTCCGGAAAATGCTCCCACCGATGCAACACCACGTCGTAGAGAAGCTCCATCGCCCGAACCGCATCTTCGGGATCACGACCTTCCGCCCAGCGCCCTGAAAGCGCCAAGGCCAGATCGCGGTGGGACTGTGGTTCATCTTCACGCTCCATTCGAACGCGCTCAAAAACATCCACCGCCAAATCGAATTCTCCAGCCTGCTGCAATCGCCAGGCAAACATCCGCATCAAGGCAACATCGTCAAGGCCCATCTCAAGCAAATTCGACAGGACCCGCAAACCCAAATCGTGCTGGTCGATGGAAAACAAGAAGTCGCCACAATCAAGGTAGAACGCTGGGCTTGCGGAATACCTT
>JAUVAM010000299.1 GCA_030591745.1 Deltaproteobacteria bacterium | reverse complement strand
ACCGTGGCGCTCAGTGTGTAGTTGTTCTCCCAAAAATACAGTCCCGAGCCCGAATTGTAGGCCACGGTATTTTGGAGCACATGGGGCTCATGAGTACCCGAAGTATTGTATGCATGGATGCCGTGACCGCCGTTGTCATAGACTTGACAGTGATGAATATCCGGGCTTGAGTTAATCAAGTAGATGCCGGCACCGCCGTTCCCAAAAACAGACAGTCCAGCCAACTCGGCCGATGCGTCGGTGGTCAAGTAGATGCCGTTGCTGGCACAGTCATGCACCGATCCGCCGGAGACCACCGGGGCGCATGACTCTATCCAGAGTCCGACTTCGCAGGAGCCCATCTCACAGTCGTTCAAGTTGACTGCCCCTGCAGAGACCAAATGAATGCCATGCTCGCCGTATTCCACACGGGCCCCGTTCACCTCACCTGTTGCACCCGCCAAAAAGACAATGCCGTAAAAATCCCCCGCGACCGGGCTTGCCGATTGACTGGCGAAGACAGCCGGATCCACAGCCGATGCGTCCACCTGCAAATGGCCCTCGATGCGCAGTTCGGCAAGGCTTGCGTCCAACCCGCTGGCCTGGCTATCGGCACCTGCAGCAAACTCCACCCGAACACCGGCTTCCACCGTCAGGGTCACACCGGAAAGCACGGTCACGTCTCCGCCGATGCGGTAAGGCGAGCCGGCAGCGGTCCAGATCTGGTCGCCGTTGATGGTGCCGGCCGGCACGTCGGTTTGGGCCAGGGCGCTGGAACCCAAGGACAAGGTCAACATGGCTACGAACAGGCGCAGAATCGATTTCATTGTTCTTCCTCCAAAAGACATTCAGGTCCGCCAATGGACGGATGGATTTTTCAAATTCAAAACCGATTCTAACCCTCAAGCTGAACAAAGTCGATCGGCAGGTGGTCGCTGTCCTCGGATGGCATTGCAGGCCCGGGCAAAAGCCGATAAACTCCCGGCCATCCTCTAAAAGGGAGATTATCCACCCCATGTCCGGCATTGTTCTGGTTATCGATGATCAGCCTGAAGTGGGCCAGTTGCTCAGCGAGCTGCTCGCCGAGCGCGGCCGGGAGACCGTCTTGCTTCAAGACGGAGACCGGGCCTTGGCTTGGCTTGCCGAACATCCGGACGAGGCCGACCTGGTCATTCTGGATCTGGATTTGGGTCCGGGCCGCCGGGACGGCTTGTCGGTCTTGCCGGACATCAAGCAGGCCTTCGCCGACCTGCCGGTGGTGATTCTGACCGGCAAGGGCACGGTGGACGAAGCCGTGCGAGCCATGCAACTGGGTGCCACCGACTTCGTGGCCAAGGATACGCGCTTGGGCGCGCGCATTGCTCTGCAAATGGACAAATTGGAACGCATGCTGGCCGTGGCGCATGACAACCGGCGACTCAGACAAGAAAACCGCCTGCTCAAGGAGCAGGCCGGCATGGCACAGTCCATGGTGGGTGCCGAGGGGGGACTGGCGCAAATCATGGCCCAGATCCGCTCCCTGGCCGATATCCCCCGCCCCGTGCTCATCCTGGGGGAGCGAGGCACCGGCAAGGAATTGGTGGCCGCGGCCTTGCACGAGCACAGCCGGCGAAAAGACGCCCCCTTCGTCACGGTCAACTGCGCGGCCCTGCCCGAAGGCCTGGCCGAGGCTGAACTCTTTGGGGCAGCCAAGGGCGCTTACACCGACGCCAGAGAAGGCCGACCCGGCAAGTCTGAGTTGGCCGACGGAGGCAGCCTCTTTTTGGACGAGGTGGGCAACATGCCCATGGCCTTGCAGCAGAAAATTCTCAGGGTCCTCGAGTACCAACGCTTCGAGCGGGTTGGCTCCGGGGTCGAGCTTGCGGTGGACGTGCGCATCACCGCCGCCACCAACGCAGACCTGGAAGCCGAGATGCTGGCGGGTCGTTTCCGCCGGGATCTCTTCGATCGCCTGGCCTTCGACACCATCCGCGTTCCGCCTCTGCGTGAGCGTCGCCAAGACATCCCGAGCTTGGCCAAACACTTCATCGAGCGCTTTCGACGAGAGGTGGCCGGATTGACATGCGAAGGCATCGACGATGACGCCCTCGCCTCGCTGCAAAAACTACCCCTGCAAGGCAACGTACGCGAACTCAAGCACCTGGTGGAACGGGCAGCCTACCGTTGCCAGACAAAAAACATCGAGGCCAAGGATCTGCAGCTTGGCCCCTTGCCCGGACCCAAGCCCGCGTTGGAAGGCGGCTTCCAGGAACAAGTCATGTCCTTCGAGCAGGACTTATTGCGGCAAGCCATGAAAGGCCGCAACATCAAAGAAGCGGCGAAGACCCTTAATCTTGGTTACGATCAGATGAGGCGACTGATGAAAAAACATGCCATCAAGACACCATGAGTCCCGCCGGCCACATCCTGCTCGCCGATGACGACGAGTTTTTCCGCGCCATGACCTCAGAGCAACTCAGCACCCAGGGTCACCGCGTGCGCAGCGCGACCGACGGGGTCATGGCGGTGGCCATGGCCGAGGCAGATGTGCCCGACCTCATTCTGCTGGATTTGGTCCTGCCCCAGATGGACGGCCTGCAAGCCCTCCAGGTCCTGCGCAACAACCCCCGGACCGCCCAGGTGCCCGTCTTCATGGTGACGGCCCGCCAGGATGAAGACAGCCTCCTGCGCAGCCTGCGCCTGGGTGCCGAAGACGTATTACGCAAGCCCATCAACCAAGAGGAGCTGCTGCTCAAAGTCGACAATCGGCTGCGGCGAAAACACAGGGAAGACAGCCTCAACGACTTGATCAGCCAGCACCTGGATCCCTCGGTGGCTTACCAATTGCTCCATCAACATCAGCCCGGCCAACGCTTGAGCATGCGCCGCACCCACATCTGTGTCCTTTTTTCGGATCTCAGAGACTTCACCCAGGTGGCCGAATCCATCGAGCCCGAGCAAACCGCCTGGCTGCTCAACACCCTGTTCGAAGAGTTGGTGGCCTGCGTACTGCGCTATGGCGGCACCTTGGACAAATTCCTGGGCGACGGCCTGATGGCCCTCTTCGGTGCCCCCATCGATTACGCCGACAAAGAAAGCCGAGCGGTCTGGGCCGCATTGGACATGCTCAGCTGCCTGGAAAAATTGGATGAACGTTTTCGGCCCCTGACCGGCCGAAGCGTGGATCTGGGTATCGGCATCGCCGCCGGTGAGGTGGTGGTGGGCCCCCTGGGCTCCCAAACCCGCATGAACTATACGGCCATCGGCGATCCGGTCAACGTGGCCGCTCGCCTGACAGCCAGGGCCAAAGGGCGTGAAATCATCATCAACGACAAGGTGGCCCAGGCCCTGGATGGACAAATCATCGTAGACCCCATGGAGGCTGTACAACTCAAGGGAAAGAGCCGGGCCCAATCACTCTTCAGAGTCCGCTCCGGCCAGCGGGTGGAAGTGGCCCTGCGGCGCAAGACCTGAGCTCCGATGGCGCTTTGCGCCGATCCGGCCAGGACTGGAGCGGCGAAAAACGCCAACTCACATGCGGGACGGGGGAAAAACTCAAACATTCCGTCACCCAATAAGCACCAAAGCCCTGGCACGAGACTTGCGAAACCTTAAGCCAGAAAACAGGCCAAATAAAAAAGCCAAATAAAATAAGGAGCGGTCATGGGTATCTTGTCAAGAATCAACGACATCATCAGGTCCAACCTGAACGAGCTTATCTCCAAGGCGGAAAACCCCGAAAAACTCTTGAGGCAGGCCATCTTGGACATGGAAAACCACCTGCGCCAGGCCCGCAAGCAGGTCACCAACTCGGTGGCCAGCGAAAAACAACTCGAAAAGAAGCGAGCCTCGGTGTTGGCCTCCTCCGTCAAATGGGACCGCAGAGCTGAACTGGCCCTGGCGAATGGAGATGAGGATTTGGCCCGGCAGGCCCTGATGCGCAAGGACGACTTCGACGGCGTGGCAGAGGGCCTGGACGAACAAATTCGTCTCCAGCGAGAATATGTTGGCGCCCTCAAGCAAAGCCTGAGCTCCTTGGAAGACCGCCTGCGGGAAGCGCGCAGTAAGAAAAACGCTCTCATCGAAAGGTCGGCCTCGGCAAGCGAACGCCGCAAGACAGCAGAGGCCATGGACCCCGTAGCGGACAAAGCCCCCATCGCCGAAACCCGGGCCCACGACACCTTCGAGCGCATGGAAGACCGTGTGCTGGAACTGGAGAGCAAGGTCGAGGCCTTTGTAGAGATGGCCGAGCCCCTGGAGAAACAAGAGGTGGACAGCCATTTGGATTCCCGCTTTGCGTCCATGGAGAAAGATCGGGTCATGGATGAGAGAATGGCGGCCCTGAAAAAGAAACTTGGCATGGGCCAAGATGATAGCTGAGTCATTGATTTCGTTTGACTTGCTGAGGACCGAGCCGTATCGTCGGCTCATTCGGGAATATCGAATTCCGAGGGTCCGAGGAGAGGATCATGGGCATCCTTGAACGCACAAGAAATGTGGTGCGCTCCGACCTGAACGACTTGGTTCGGCGCGCACGGAACCCGGAGGCGACCTTGGACGCCTACCTGGATGACCTGAAAAGTGTCCAGGCCGAGGCTCAAAGTCTGGCCGCCGCCGAAGCCGCCGAAGCCGACATGGTGCAATCCCGCTTGAGGGACCTGAAAGCCGCCGGGAAAAGCTGGCGCGACAAGGCCCGCACCTTGCTCAAGCGCGGCGACGAAGAACTGGCCCGCTCTGCCCTGGACAAACAACTGGATTTGCAGCCGGAACTGGAAGAACAAGAGGACATCCTGAACCAACGCCAGTCTGCGCTGGACATCTTAGATGATAGCTTAGAGGCCCTGCGCCTGCGCATCGCCGAGGTGTCCCGCAAGCGCCGAGAGCTGCGCTACCGCCGGGAAGTCTTGCAGGCTCGCTCCGAACTGCACAAGGCCATGGGCAAGTTGGATCCCGAGCAGGATCGACCCATCCTGGAATCAGCCGAACAGGGTGTATCCCAAGCCGAGAGCCAACTCGAGGCCGCGGAAAACATGGACGCCGAGCGGGTGGAAAACCGATTCCGGCGACTGGAAGCGGCAGAGCGCCGCCGGGAACGCCAGCAGGCCGTGGATGAAGCATTAGAAAACCTTAAGCAAGAACTCGACGAAGAGTGACGCCATGATCGATCTGGTCAACGAAGAAGAACGGGTGGCCCACTTGACGGGCCAAGGTTTCGAGGAGCTGCTCTTGGCCCTCGACAAGGAAAACCCGTCCGATCTCTGCGACCGGTACGCCGAACTGAGCGACCGTTACATGGTTTTGCAATACAAAGGCCAACGCAGCGCCGAGGAAACCCTTGCCCTGGATCGCCTGGACAGCGCCTTCAACATGTTGCTGGGTGGAGCCGGATTCTTGGTGCTCGCCGGAAGATTGATGGCCCTGGAACACAGCGCCAAAGGCTGCGCCGGCGTCTTTCGCCTCGGCGAGGCCCCGGAGACGGCCCTCTTGCAGGCACGCATGGAACTCGCCAAGATGGCCGAGCTCATCCGTCGAGGCGGCTTGCGTGGCCCGGTACCGGCGGAAAGCGACCAACTCCTTTTCCACGCCAATCGCGCGGACCGTGCCGCGGCGGCCCTTCTGGAGTTGCACGGCGCGGGCGGATGGCGGGCTCCTTTGGAAAAGGCAGGACTGGCCCGCCGCAGCTTGAATCGACTCTTCGACGAATTGGGCGAATT